>NZ_NZQP01000048.1:0-62295 GCF_002695945.1 Marinimicrobium sp.
AGGGTGATGGAGCGGTCGCCTCGTATGTCGACACTTTGTACCTGGATGTTGGGCTCGCGATTGCCCAGGTTGTACAGGCCCGCCAGGGACTGGCGCACGGCGCGGTAGCCTTCTTCGTCGTGGATGGCGTTGACTTCGATATGGGGTTCGCGGTCGTCGTCTACCACGGTGAAGAGTTTCAGGTCTCGGATGATTTTGGGCGATAGGAACTGCAGGATGAAGCTCTCATCTTTGAAGTTGCGCATGGCGAAGTGCAGGGTTTCATTCCAGTCGCTGCCGGCGATGTCCGGGAACCAGTAGCGGTCTTCCTCGGTGGGGCGCTCGCAGATGCGGCGGATGTCCATCATCATGTTGAACCCCAGGGTGTAGGGGTTGATGCCGCTGTAGTGGGGGCTGTCGTAGGGCGGCTGGTAAATCACGCTGGAGTGGGACTGCAGGAACTCCATCATGAAGGCGTCGGTGACCAGGCCCCGGTCATACATCTCGTTGAGCAGGGTGTAGTGCCAGAAGCAGGCCCAGCCTTCGTTCATCACCTGGGTTTGCCGCTGGGGGTAGAAGTACTGGGCGATTTTGCGCACGATGCGCACCACTTCGCGTTGCCAGGGTTCNAGNAGNGGNGCGTTCTTCTCGATGAAGTACAGCAGGTTNTCCTGNGGNTCGNNNGGGTAGCGNNGCTTNCGTTNGNCNGGGTCNTCNNCCTCCGGGGTCATCCNGGGNATNGTNCGCCACAGGTCGTTCANCNGCCGNTGCNGGTANTCTTCNCGCTCCTTCTGNCGCTCNNGCTTCNTCNNNGGCGGANATNGGGGNNGGGCGNTTGTANCGGTCNACGCCGTAGTTCATCAGGGCGTGGCAGGANTCNAGGNTNTCTTCCACNGCNNNNANGCCNTNGCGNTCNTCNCANTNNGCNANGTANTTNNNGGCNAACACCAGGTANTCGATGATGGNGCTGGCNTCGGTCCAGGTGCGGAACAGGTAGTTGCCTTTGAANAAGGAGTTGTGGCCGTAGCAGGCGTGGGCGATCACCAGCGCCTGCATGGTGATGGTGTTCTCCTCCATCAGGTAGGCGATGCAGGGGTTGGAGTTGATCACNATTTCGTAGGCCAGCCCCATNTGNCCNCGNNNGTAGNCNTTTTCNNNGGNNAGNAANTGTTTGCCGTAGGACCAGTGGTGGTAGCCCAGNGGCATGCCCGCNGCGGAGTAGGCGTCCATCATCTGTTCGGAGCTGATGATCTCGATCTGGTTGGGGTAGGTGTCNAGCCCGAACTCTTTGGCAATNCCGGCGATGGCCCGGTCGTATTCCTCGACCAGCTCGAANGTCCAGTCGGCGCCGGTGGATATGGGTTTGCGCTCACTCATGACTTAACCCGCCTGCCGGTGCGTGTCTTTATGNAACAGCTCGCGAAACACCGGGTAGATGTCGCGCACGTCGGTGATCTGTTCCATGGCGAAGATGTGCGGGAAGCGCTCCTGCACTTCNTCGTACTCGTGCCAGAGCGCCTGATGCTCCCGCTGGGTGATTTCGATGTAGGAGAAGTACTGCACGTGGGGCAGTATGTCNTCACACAGNACCTGTTGGCACACGCTGGAGTCTTCGTTCCAGTTATCCCCGTCCGANGCCTGGGCGCCGTAGATGTTCCACTCGCTGGTGGGGTAGCGCGCTTCCATGATGCTGTGCATCAGCTTCAGGGCGCTGGAGACGATGGTGCCGCCGGTNTCCCGGGAGTAGAAAAACTCTTCCTCGTCNACTTCCTTGGCGCTGGTGTGGTGGCGGATGAACACCACTTCGGTGTGTTCGTAGTTGCGCTGCAGAAACAGGTACAGNAGGATGAAAAAGCGCTTGGCCATGTCCTTGGTGGACTGGGTCATGGAGCCGGACACGTCCATCAGGCAGAACATCACCGCTTTGCTGCGCGGTATGGGGTGTTTNACGTGCAGGTTGTATTTCAGGTCGAAGGTGTCCAGCCAGGGNATGCGCTTGATCTTCGCCTCCAGCTCGACGATNTCCTCTTCNAGGCTTTTGACCTTGCGCGCGTCGTACAGGATGTCCTGCTTGGCCTGCTCCTCTTCNAGCTGGGCNTTNAGNTCCTTGAGGCGGCGGCGCTTTTTGGCGGTCAGGGCAATGCGCCGGGCGTGGGCGGAGCGCATGGAGCGNACCACGTTCAGTTGCCCGGGGTTGCCCTCGTTNCTGATGCCGGCCCGGTGGCGCTGNAANTCGGTGTCGCCGATCAACTGGCGTTTGACCAGGTTGGGTAGCGCCAGGTCGTCNAACATGAANTCCAGAAANTCGCTCTGGGATATCTGAAAAACAAATTCGTCTTCGCCCTCGCCGGANTCNCTGGCNCCNGAGCCGCTGCCGCCNCCGCCGCCGCTGGGCGGGCGNGCAATGCGATCNCCCCGGGTGAATTCCTTGTTGCCNGGCANCACGTTTTCCCGGTGGCCGCCCTGGCCGTGGTGGAATACNGGNTCGTGAATGTCCCGGGTNGGNATGCTGATTTTCTCGCCCTGNTCNATGTCGGTAATGGAGCGACGGCTGACCGCACCGGACACGGCTTTTTTGATGTGCTCTTTATAGCGACGCAGNAAGCGCTGCCGGTTGACGGCACTTTTGTTTTTGGCGTTCAGGCGACGGTCGACAATATGACTCATACGCTAACCTCGAAAAACCACCCTCGGNACCCCGGGTGGGGTGCNGGCTTTACTGGGACTTGCGGACCCGCAGATACCACTCCGACAGCAGCCGGACCTGCTTCTCCGTATAACCGCGCTCGATCATGCGCGCCACAAAGTCCTGGTGTTTTTTCTGGTCCGCGGCGGAGGCCTTGGCATTGAAGGAAATGACGGGCANCAGGTCCTCGGTGTTGGAGAACATTTTCTGCTCGATCACCGAGCGCAACTTCTCGTAGCTGTTCCAGGCNGGGTTGCGGCCNTTGTTGTTGGCCCGGGCGCGCAGCACGAAGTTGACGATCTCGTTGCGGAAGTCCTTCGGGTTGCTGATGCCNGCNGGCTTCTCGATTTTTTCCAGTTCCTGGTTGAGGGCGCCCCGGTCGAGGATTTCCCCGGTGTCCGGGTCCCGNTATTCCTGNTCCTGAATCCAGAAGTCGGCAAAGGTGACGTAGCGGTCGAAAATGTTCTGCCCGTACTCNGTGTAGGATTCCAGATANGCGGTCTGGATTTCCTTGCCGATAAAGTCCACATAGCGCGGNGCCAGGTACTCNTTGATAAAGCCCAGGTAGCGCTCGCGGGTTTCCGCNGGGAACTGTTCGCGNTCGATCTGNTGCTCCAGCACNTANAGCAGGTGCACCGGGTTGGCNGCCACTTCGGTGGGGTCGAAATTGAACACCTTGGACAGGATCTTGAACGCAAAGCGGGTGGANAGCCCGGTCATGCCCTCNTCCACGCCGGCGGCGTCNCGGTATTCCTGGATGGACTTGGCTTTCGGGTCGGTGTCTTTCAGGCTCTCGCCGTCGTAGATGCGCATCTTCGAATAGATGTTGGAGTTTTCCGGCTCCTTCAGGCGCGAGANCACCACNAACTTGGCCAGCATNCGNANNGTGTCCGGGGCGCAGTGNGCGTTGTTCAGGGAGCTGTTTTCCAGCAGCTTCTCGTAAATTTTCACCTCTTCGGACACGCGCAGGCAGTAGGGCACCTTGACGATGTACACCCGGTCCAGAAAGGCCTCGTTGTTCTTGTTGTTNTTGAACGCCTGCCACTCGGATTCGTTGGAGTGGGCGAGNATGATGCCCTCNAAGGGAATGGCGCTCAAACCCTCGGTGCTGTTGTAGTTGCCCTCCTGGGTGGCGGTCAGCAGCGGGTGCAGCACCTTGATCGGCGCCTTGAACATTTCCACAAANTCCATCAGNCCCTGGTTGGCCCGGCACAGGCCGCCGGAGAAGCTGTAGGCGTCCGGGTCGTTCTGGGGGTAGTCCTCCAGCTTGCGGATATCCACCTTGCCCACCAGGGAGGAAATGTCCTGGTTGTTCTCATCGCCGGGNTCGGTTTTGGANACGGCAATCTGGTCGAGAATCGACGGGAAGACTTTCACCACCTTGAACTGGCTGATGTCGCCCTCGTACTCGTGCAGGCGCTTGACCGCCCAGGGGGACATGATGGTTTTCAGGTAGCGCTGGGGAATGCCGTAGTCTTCTTCCAGAATCTGGCCGTCTTCGTCGGGGTTAAATAACCCCAGCGGCGATTCGAACACCGGGGAGCCTTTGAGGCAGTAGATGGGCATCTGTTGCATCAGGGCTTTGAGNTTTTCGGCCAGGGAGGANTTGCCGCCCCCGACCGGGCCGAGCAGGTACAGAATCTGTTTNTTNTCTTCCAGNCCCTGGGCGGCGTGCTTGAAGAAGGAGACGATCTGCTCGATGCACTCTTCCATGCCGTAGAACTCATGGAAGGCTTCGTAGCGCTTGATGACTTTGTTGGAAAAAATGCGGCTCAGCCGTGGGTCCAGGGAGGTGTCCACCAGCTCGGGTTCGCCAATGGCNATNAGCATCCGTTCGGCGGCGGTGGCGTAAACGCTGCGGTCCTGTTTACACAGGTCCAGGTACTCCTGAATGCTCAACTCTTCCTGTTGGGTTGAAATGTAACGTTCGCGGTAATGGTTGAAAATCGTCATCGATCCACCCCTGCGTTAAATGCATTACAGTCTTTAGCAGCCAGCTAACCACTGTCATTGATAAGCATAGTCCCAAAACCGTCATTCAGGCAGCGTCTTTACANGGAAATTTTTTGACGCATTCGGCCTTTTCCATGAAAAACCATGGAAAAACAGTGCCAAGCCTGCCGGTATGAATCTGTTGCATGTTGATGTCAGGAAAAGGTCGTTTTTCTGGCTCTGCTTTGACTCGGACAAACCGCGNCAGGTTCCGGTATATACGTGTTGAAAGCGCCTTTGGAACACCGGAATGTGCCATAATGCAGCCAGCTTTCCGGGGTGTGACGCCGCGCTCCCGGCCCCTTGAAAATGACNGAANAAGAAGGACTTAAGTATGCACTCACCCTCANCAGACCGCAGCGCCCGCCCGGACATTCTGGTGACCGGCGGGGCGGGGTACATCGGCAGCCANGTGTGNGTGGANTTGGTNAANGCCGGNTACCGCCCNGTGGTNGTGGACAACCTGAGCAACAGCAAGCGCGAAGTGATCGACCGGGTGGCGAGCATCTGCGGCGAGGCGCCGGTATTTTACGAGCTGGACCTGAACGATCGGCCNGCCCTGGAGGCGGTGTTCGAGAAGCACGCTTTTGGTGCGGTGATGCACTTTGCCGGGNTCAAGGCGGTGGGCGAGTCCAGCCAGATTCCCCTGACCTATTACCGCGANAACGTCGGTGGCACCCTGACCCTGTGNGAGGTGATGGAAGCCTNCGGTCAGGGCAACCTGATTTTCAGCTCCTCCGCCACGGTNTACGGCGACCCGGTGTCGGTGCCCATTGACGAGAGCTTCGCCACCAGCGCCACCAACCCCTACGGGCGCAGCAAGCTGATCATNGAGGAAATCCTGCGNGATGTGGCNGCGGCGCCGGAGGANCACCGCAAGGCGCCCTGGAATATCACCCTGTTGCGCTATTTTAACCCCGTAGGCGCCCACGAAAGCGGCCAGATCGGCGAAGATCCCGCCGGAATCCCCAATAACCTGCTGCCNTATGTGGCCCAGGTGGCCATNGGCAAGCTCAAGGANNTGAGTGTGTTTGGCGATGATTACGACACCGTGGATGGCACCGGGGTNCGNGATTATATCCATGTGGTGGACCTGGCCAAGGGNCATGTGGCGGCGNTGGANGCNCTGNANAAAACCGGCCCCGGCTGCCGGGCCTATAACCTGGGCACNGGGGTGGGCTATTCGGTATTGCAGATGGTCGAGGCGTTTGAGAANGCCAGCGGCCGGAAGGTGCCGTACCGCATCGCGCCNCGNCGGCCCGGGGATATCGCCAGTTGTTACGCCAATGCGGATTTGGCCAAGCGNGAGTTGGGTTGGCAGGCNGAGTTCGGGTTGGAGCGGATGATGGTGGATGCGTGGCGGTGGCAGTCGCAGAATCCNNANGGGTATTGAGGTTTTGGGNNGNTGCGTCGGGGGTTGGGTTACGGCGGATGCGCGCTGCNCGCTTATCCGCCCTACGCGGACTCCGTGCTATCCGTATCCAATCGTTGCCGCATCCACCATAACGAATCGTTAAAACAACGGGGGTGTTAATGGATTTCGTCTGGNTANTGTTGGGNTTGGCCCTNCTNACCGGCGGTGGCGACACNCTNGTNCGCGGCGCCGTGGCNCTGGCGACCCGCTGGGGCGTNTCACCNCTNCTGGCNGGGTTGGTGATTGTCGGCTTCGGCACCTCCTCNCCGGANCTGGTGGTATCCCTGCAGGCNGCNNTGGAAAACACCCCGGATATNGCNCTGGGCAACGTGATCGGCAGCAATATCGCCAATATCCTGCTGATTCTGGGCCTNTGNGGNNTGGTACTGCCCCTGACNGTGCACACCAATGCCCTCAAACGGGACGGNCTGGCGATGGTGGCGGCGNCGGTGTTCGCGNTGCTGATCATGCGCGACGGCGCTCTGGGATTTACCGATGGGGTGATGTTTCTGGTGGCGTTGGCCGTGTACCTTATCTGGTCTTATCGCACCGAGCGGGTNGACCCCCTTGGGCCTGAAGCGGAGCTGCACAAAGCCGAGGCCGCCTCAGTCACCCATCGCCCCCANGCGCTCTGGTTGTCCGTCGCCATGACTCTGGGTGGCCTGGTGCTGCTGATTGTCGGCGCCCGNCTGTTTCTGCGCGGTGCNGTGGGTATCGGTGAGTGGCTGGGTATCCCGGANGCGCTGATCGGCCTGACGTTAGTGGCGGTGGGTACGTCCCTGCCCGANCTGGCGGTGTCCCTGATCGCGGTATTGCGCCGCCAGGCGGATGTGGCGGTGGGGAATATTCTGGGCAGTAATATCTTCAACCTGCTGGGGATTCTCGGGGTGTCGGCCGTCATCCAGCCATTGCCTCTGGCGGGGCGGTTGTTGGCGATCGACCAGTGGGTGATGTTGGCGGCAGNTTTGGCGTTGATGGCGTTTTTGTTGACCGGTAAACGGTTGAATCGCGTTGAGGCCGGGGTGTTGTTGGCCGGTTACGTCGTGTACGTTGGGTTTATGGCCGTGTGATTTGCCCGTAGGTCGGATTAGCGCGCAGCGCGTAATCCGACGTTTGGGGGATTCGGCATCCAGTGTCGAATTTGGGTAACGGCGAATGCCGCAACGTGTGGTTACGGCGGATGCGCGCTTCGCGCTTATCCGCCCTACGCATATCTCGGTACCCGCTGTATCGAACCTAACCCAACCTCAAACCAACNCNTTATCCGTCGCAAACGCCAACGCAAAGGCCCCGGGNCCGACGTTGACGGTGCCGGTCATGCTCATCATCGAGAGCAGGGTTTTCACCCCCGCTTTCTGACAATCCTTCCGGAACTGCACCAGGGTCGGATGNTCCTTGATNTCATCCAGGCAGCCACCGTAACTCATGGTAATGGCATCACAGGTCAACCCCTGCTCCATCTGCTTGCGCACATGGTCGAACAANACCTCCAGGCTGCCCCAGAAGCCCTTGCCGGTGGTCATTTTGGCGGTNTCGNCTTTGTGGATCTGAATGATCGGCCGCCGGTTCAGNANGCTGGCCAATTTGAAGTTCACCCAGGAAATTTTGTGATCGGACTTGCGCATGTGCCGGCGCTCGCGCATGTAGGCCAGGTCATTGGGAATGATGTAACCGTAGACCTCCTCGCGCATATGGTCGATGGCCCGGATGGAGCGGTTGATCGGGGTTTTCTNCTCCTTCAGGCGCTTGACCAGTTCATACACCAANANTCCATGNCCGGTAAACATGGTCATGCTGTCGTACAGGCGAATGCGNAAGGGNGGCCGGTTGGGGCGCTCCATGGCCCGGAACTTGGGCTCGTTGACCATGGCCGCCTCGGACACCCGCTTGAACACCTCGCTCTTNTTGCTGTTGGTGGTGATTACCTGAACCAGGTCGTAGTTGGGCAGNAGNTTGCGTTGCAGGAGCTGGGTCATGTCNTCCACNGAGAGGGGCTCGGACTGGGCCAGGCCGTATTTCTCCCGGGTGTGGGACTGATAGAACCGCAGGGTGTTGGCCGGGTTGCGGTAGTCCAGTTGCCGACCGCCNGCGTGGTNGATNTAGATCGGCAGTACTTCAATGTTGTTGTCCCGAATAAANTGGGCGGGCAGGTCGCAGGTGGAGTCCACTGCGATACAGGTACGCGCGTTCATGGTTATCCCTCCGGGGTTTATTTGAACACGGCCAGTGTGCGNGNTTTCACGTTCCGGGGGGATAGGGGATTACCCATGGAGNTTGTGCGGCGATAGCAGCACGTTTTGTGCGATTTGGCGCACAGGGTTGCGGATTTTGGTGGGGGCGAGCGAAGGGGGTGACGCGAATTGTGGTTACGGCGGAATGCGTGGGGTTGGGTTACGGCGGATGCGGCCTCCGGCCTCCGNAGCGTCGGACCGATCCGCCCTACGCGTGGTTTGGAAACTGGATTTTTATTATCGCTCCGCCCATCTCGGACTTACNAATNNTCAACCGCCCCCCATAACTCCCCACAATATCCGCCGCCACGGCCAGGCCGATCCCTTGCCCGGCCTGCAGGGTATCCAACCGCTGGCCGCGCCGGATNACCTGNTCGCGCTGGTCCTCGGGAATACCGGGGCCATTGTCNTCCACGGTCAGATGTAAATGCTCACTATCGCCGTGGGCNCTGACGCGTATGCGCCCCCGCCCATACTTGCAGGCGTTGTCCAGCAGGTTGCCGAGCAGCTCCAGCAGGTCCTGCTCATCGCCGGGGAANGCCAGCCCGTCCGGAATGGCCAGNTCAAACTGCGGTGCCTGCTCCCGGTAGACTTTTTCCAGGGTGTTCACCATGCGCCGAGCGGCGGGCTGAATGGGGGTCTGCCGGTGGCTGCCCTGTTGCTGCTCCGACACCGCCCGGCGCAACTGGTAACTCACCACCTGATCCATNCGGGCCACCTGNTCGGCGATCACNCTNCGGGCNTCNTTATCCGGTGCGCTATCGCTGGCCTGGTTGCGCAGCACGGTCAGGGGCGTTTTCAGGCTGTGGGCCAGGTTGCTCAGGCTGTCCCGGTAGCGNTTGCGCAGGGANTGCTCCCGGTCCAGCACCTGGTTGAGGTTGTCCACTACCGGTTGCAGCTCCGCCGGGTGGCGACCTTCCAGGTGNGGGCGGGAGCCNTCGCGCATGGCATCCAGCGCNCGGGCGAGTCGGCCCAGCGGGCGCAGCCCCCAGCGCAGGCTCGCGCTNTGGGCNATCACCAGAAGCAGGGCGGCGGCGCCCAGCCAGCGCCAGAGCTGGCGCCGGAAGCTGGCCAGCTCGGCCCGGTAGGGCGTNTGATCGCGCAACAAGGTCACCANATAGTCGTGATCCTGNCCGGCNTCATCCTCCCAGATCACCGCGTAACGGGCGCGCCAGTGGGGTTGNCCATCCAGCTCGATCTGGTCGAGCAGCAAGTCGCCCGGCTGTGGAAACTCCCCGGTGGCGGGCAGCTCCGGGCGCAGTTGTGCCGAGTTGGAATGCCAGACGGTGCGTCCTGCCCGGGTTGAAAGGTAGCCATAGAGCCCGGAGTTCAGNCGCTCGAAGTTGGGTTCCAGCAGNGCCGGNGGCATTTCCAGTTGGGCCTGCTCNCCGGTGCCCTGCATTTCCGCCACGCTGAACAGCAGGTAGATCTGGCCCTGCAACTGNTCCCGGGCGGCGGTGGTCAGGCTGCGGTCAAAGGCCCGCTCCAGANCCAGNCCGGTCAGCCCCAGAAACAGGGGCAGCACCAGCAGTGAGGCCAGNAATAANCGNGCATTCAGNGACAGTGGGCGCTGACTCACGAATCGGCCGACCCCTGGGGCAGGTTCAGGCAATAGCCCAGNCCNCGCTGGGTNGTGATCAGCTTGAGCGAGCCGTCCGGGTCCAGTTTGCGNCGCAGGCGACCGATAAACACCTCGATCACGTTGCTGTCCCGGTCGAAGTCCTGATCGTACAGATGNTCGGTCAGCTCGGTTTTGGACACCACTTTNCCGTTGTTCAGCGCCATATAGGCCAANGCCTGGTATTCGTAGCCGGTCAGGGTGACCGGTTCGCCATTCAGGGTCACCCGGCGGGCNATGGTATCNATGGCAATGGGGCCGCCCTCGATCACGCTGGAGGCCAGACCGCTGGCCCGGCGCAGCAGGGCNTTGAGNCGGGCGCGCAGCTCTTCNGGNTGNAAGGGNTTGGTGAGGTAGTCGTCGGCGCCGGCTTCCAGGCCTTCCACCTTGTCCTGCCAGGCGCTGCGNGCGGTCAGAATCAGGATGGGGTAGCTGTGGCCTTCGGCGCGCAGGGTNCGGATCAGGCTGACGCCGTCCAGGTCCGGCAGGCCCAGGTCGATNATGGCCAGGTCGTAGGGGTGCTCCTGCCCCAGAAACAGGCCTTCGCGGCCGTCCGGGGCCAGGTCGATGGCAAAGCCCTCGGCGTGCAGTTGCTGCTGAATCTGGGTGCGCAGGGCGGGGTCATCTTCTACCACTAACAGACGCATGGCGGGTCTCCTGTCACCTGTTTTTAGCGCTTGAGAATCTGTCCGGACTGGCCGTCGACCATGACGGTGCTGATGCGGCCGTTGTCCTGCAGGATTTTGATCCGGTGTACCACGCGGCCGCCGCGATTCTGGGTATCGACTTTCAACACCTTGCCGCCGTAGCGTTTCTGCACGATGGCGGCGGCACGGGAGGCACTGACCCGGCTTTCCGCCTGGGCAATCGGCAGGATCTGGACGGACTGAGGCGCGGCGCTGGCGGTCTGCGACAGCGGTGCGCCAGCGAGCATCAGCAGTGCGATCAGCAGGCCTCGGCCCATCAGTGTTCCCCGGTGTTGTGTCATATTCAGGAGCCCCATACAGTGACCCACGTAGCTTACCTTGTCCCAAGCGTAAGAGAAACTGGCTGAACGGGAGCTGAAAGCCCCAAAAAGCGCCGCCAAACAGGGTATAATCGCGGCCATTGTGTTGAGAAAGTGTTCTGAAACCGCAACTTTGAGGATGTGAGAGCCTCCCGACCCTATGAGTGATTCGAGCAACGTCATCGAGTATATGGCCGATCTGGGCCGCAATGCCCGTCGTGCCGCCCGTGTGGTGGCTGCTGCCAGTGCCGGCACCAAAAACCGGGCCCTGCTGGCCATGGCCGAAGCCCTGGAAGCGGCGCGCCCGACCCTGGCCGAGGAAAACCGCAAGGACCTGGAAGCCGGCGAGGCCAACGGCCTCGACGCGGCCATGCTGGACCGCCTGGCGCTCAAGCCGGCGACCATCGACGGCATGATTGAAGGGCTGCGCCAGGTCGCGGCACTGCCGGATCCCTGCGGCGCGATCACCGATATGAACTTCCGGCCCAGCGGTATTCAGGTGGGCAAGATGCGTGTGCCTCTGGGCGTAGTGGGGATCATCTATGAATCCCGCCCCAATGTGACCATCGATGCCGCCAGCCTGTGTCTGAAGTCCGGCAATGCCGCGATTCTGCGCGGCGGCAGCGAGGCGATTCATTCCAACCGCGCCATTGCCGCCTGCCTGAAAAAAGGTCTGGCCGAGGCCGGATTGCCGGAAACCGCCGTGCAGGTGGTGGAAACCACCGATCGGGCCGCCGTGGGCGAGCTGATCGCCATGCCCGAGTACGTGGACGTGATCGTGCCCCGGGGCGGCAAAGGCCTGATCGAGCGGATCAGTCGCGATGCGCGGGTGCCGGTGATCAAGCACCTGGACGGCATCTGCCATGTGTTCATTGATGCCAAAGCGGATCTGGATAAAGCTTTCAATATTGCCCTGAACGCCAAGACCCATCGCTACGGTGTGTGCAACGCCATGGAGACCCTGCTGGTGGATCAGACCGTGGCCGCCGAAATTCTGCCCCGCCTGGCGGATGCCTATGCCGAGAAGGGCGTGGAGCTGCGCGGTTGTGAGCGCACTCGGGCGCTGATTGAGGCGCAGGCTGCCACCGAGGAAGATTGGGCCACCGAATACCTGGCCCCGGTGTTGGCGATCCGCGTTGTGGACGGGCTGGATGAGGCCATGGACCACATTGCCCAATACAGCTCCCAGCACACCGAGGCGATCGTGACCGAGGATTACACCCGGGCGCGCCGCTTCCTGCACGAGGTGGATTCCAGCTCGGTGATGGTCAATGCCTCCACCCGTTTTGCCGATGGGTTCGAATACGGCCTGGGGGCGGAGATCGGTATTTCCACCGACAAGATTCACGCCCGGGGCCCGGTGGGCCTGGAAGGGCTGACGTCCCAGAAATGGATTGTGCTGGGCGACGGACACATCCGTAACTGATTTATGACTCAGGCGATCGGGCTGCTGGGCGGCACCTTTGACCCCATTCATCTCGGGCACTTGCGCATGGCACTGGAAGCCGGGGAAACCCTGGCGCTGGATGAGGTACGGCTGCTGCCGTGCCACCAGCCGCAGCATCGGGCGACGCCGGATGTGAGCAGCGTCGAGCGCACCGAGATGTTGCGCCTGGCCTTGGCCGATTGTCCGAGCCTGGTTCTGGACGATCGCGAGCTGCACCGCGATGGCCCCTCCTACACCCTGGATACCCTGAAAAGCCTCCGCGCGGAGCTGGGGCCGGCGGTGCCGTTGATCTGGATTCTGGGTTGCGATGCCTTTCTCGGGCTGGAGCAGTGGCACGGCTGGCGGGAGCTGCTCGACTGGGGGCATCTGCTGGTGATCGCCCGACCCGGCTGGGAGCTGCCCTCCCGGGGGCCGCTGGCCGAGTGGCTGAGCGAGCATCAGGTGGCCCCCGAAGCGCTGACCGCGTCTCCGGCGGGCGCCATTGGCGTGCAGGCCCTGCGTCTGCTGCCGATCTCGGCCACGGAAATCCGGTCCCTGATCCAGGCCGGGCACTCTCCGCAATTTTTACTGCCCGACGCGGTCTGGCAGTATATTCGGGACAACAACCTTTATCGGGCCCGTGCTTGAGCGGGCCTTACTCTTTTTATACATGACTGAAACAGGTGGCGAATGTCCGCAGCGTTAAATGAGCTTATTGTCGAATCCCTGGAAGACCTGAAGGGGAAAAATATCGTGCAACTGGATGTCCGGGAGTTGAGTGATGTGATGGATACCCTGATCATCGCCAGCGGCACCTCCAGTCGCCACGTGAAGTCCCTGGCCAACAACGTGGTAGAGGATGCCAAGCACGCCGGCCATCAGCCGCTGGGTGTCGAGGGTGTGGATTCCGGTGATTGGGTACTGGTGGACTTCGGCGATATCGTGGTGCATGTGATGCAGGAGGAAACCCGGGGCTTCTACGACCTGGAAAAACTCTGGTCCATGGAACCGGGTAATCGTACGGAGCACTAACCCATGCGCATTCGCCTGATTGCGGTGGGCACCAAAATGCCCGACTGGGTGGAGCAGGGCTACGGCGAATACGCCAAACGCCTGCCCCGGGACTGCACCGTGGAACTGGTGGAACTGCCGCTGGGCCCGCGGGGTAAAAGCAGCTCCACCGCCGTGGCCATGGAGCGCGAAGGCCAGTCCATGATGGCCGCCATCGGCAAAGGGGACCGGGTCATCGCCCTGGATGTGAAAGGCAAGGCCTGGAGCACCGAGCAACTGGCCCGGAACCTGGATGAGTGGCGCATGAGCGGGGCCAATTACAGTTTACTGATTGGCGGGCCGGACGGACTGGCCCCGGAATGTCTCGCTCTGGCTGAAGCCAAGTGGTCGCTCTCGGCCCTGACCCTGCCGCACCCGCTGGTGCGGATTCTGGTCATTGAACAGCTGTACCGGGCTTACTCGATACTGCACAATCACCCATACCATAAGTAAAGGTCGCGACGGGTTACCGTTCATTCATGTCTGAAGCCCAGCGTTTTAAAGATCACCACCGGGAAGCCCGCGTTTTTCTCAGCCGGGTGATCACCACCTCTGTGATCATGGCCGCTCTGGTTGCCGTGCTGGTGGCGCGGTACTACAGCCTGCAGGTCACCCATCACCAGGACTATGCCACCCGCTCGGACCGCAACCGGGTGCACGTGCAGCCGGTGCCTCCGACCCGTGGGCTGATCTACGACCGCAATGGCGAACTGCTCGCCGATAACCGACCCAGCTATACCCTGTCGGTCATTCGCGAGCGGGTGAGCGACATGACCGCCACGGTCGAGCTGCTGCGGGAACTGGTGGATATTCCCCAGAGCGACCTGGAAAAGTTCTACGACCAACTGCAACAGTGGCGCCGTCCCTTTGAAGCCATTCCCCTGCGCTATCGCCTGACCGAGGAGGAAATCGCCCGCCTGGCGGTCAACGAGTATCGCCTGGAAGGGGTTGAGGTGAACGCCCAGTTGGTGCGCCACTACCCCAAGAGTGACCTGTTTGCCCACGTGCTGGGCTACGTGGGCCGGATCAGCCAGGCGGATCTGGCCCGGTTTGATGAGGACCAGTACCAGCGCTACAGCGGCACCCACTCGATTGGTAAGACCGGCCTGGAAAGTGAGTATGAAGCCCAACTGCTGGGCGAAGTGGGCAGTCAGAACGTGGAAACCAACGCCCGGGGCCGGGTATTGCGCGTGCTGGATCGCACCGACCCCAAACCGGGCGAAGATCTGCAGCTGCACCTCGATTCCCGCCTGCAGGCGACCGCGGTCAGCGCCCTGGATGACTACCGTGGGGCGGTCGTTGCTCTGGATGTCAAAACCGGAGGCGTGCTGGCGGCGGTGTCCATGCCCAGTTTTGACCCCAACCTGTTCGTCACCGGGATCAGTTTCCGCGACTATCGCAGCCTGAACCAATCTCTGGATCTGCCGCTGTTCAACCGGTTTTTGCAGGGGCAGTATCCACCGGGCTCCACCACCAAACCGGTGGTCGGGTTGGCCGGCCTGCACTATGACGTGGTGGATGCCGAGCACACCGTGCGCGATCCGGGCTGGTATCGGCTGCCGGGCGATGATCGCCTGTATCGGGACTGGAAACGGACCGGGCACGGTTTGAAGGTGGATCTCGAACAGGCGGTGGTCGAGTCCTGTGATGTTTACTATTACGACCTGGGTCATCGAATGGGGGTCGATTCCATTCATGAGTTTGGTGTGCAGTTTGGCTTGGGGTCGCGGACGGAGGTGGATATTCCCTCGGAGCGCAGCGGTATCTGGCCGTCCCGGGAGTGGAAGCGCAATCAACGCGGTCTGCCCTGGTTCCCGGGGGACAACCTTAACCTTGCCATCGGTCAGGGCTATGCCCTGGCTACGCCCATGCAACTGGCCCAGATGACCGCCACCATGGCCAGCCGCGGACGTCGTTTGCGCCCCCAGATGGTGGCCAAAGTGGGGGACCAAGAGCGGCCGGTCATTGAAGAGGCGCAGATGGAGGTGGCCGAGGAGGATTGGGATTACATCATCAATGCGATGGTGGGGGTGATGCACGGCGAGCGCGGAACCGCCCGCCGTGCGGCCTATGGGGCGGACTACCAGATTGCCGGTAAAACCGGTACCGCTCAGGTGGTCGCCATTCCCCAGGGGGAGGAGTACGACTCGGAGGCGCTGGAAGAGCGTCAACGCGACCATGCGCTATTTGTTGGTTTTGCCCCGGCGGATGACCCGCAAATTGCCGTGGCGGTGATTGTTGAGAACGGCGAATCGGGTTCCGGGGTGGCCGCGCCGGTGGCGCGTAAAGTGTTTGATGCCTATCTGCGGGGTATTTACCCTCTGGCGGATCCTGTGCTGGGGGCGCGCACACCATGAGTCATCAGGATTTTCTACGCCGCCTGCCCGAGGCGGGCCAGGGGTTGCGCCGCCGGGATCGGCTGCAGCAGCGACTGCACCTGGACTTTACGCTCTTATTGCTGCTGTTGGCCGTAGCGGCCTACGGTCTGGTGGTACTTTACAGCGCCAACGGCCAGTCAATGTCTGGCATTCAGCGCCAGGGTGCCTATTTTCTGGTGGCCTTCGTCGCCATGTTCGTTACCGCTCAGGTGCCCCCCCATCTGTTGCGTCGCCTGGCGCCCTGGATGTACGGCGGCGGTGTTTTGTTGCTGGTACTGGTGTTGGTGCTGGGCATCGGCGCCATGGGGGCACAGCGCTGGCTCGGCATTGGCGGATTCCGCTTTCAGCCCTCGGAGGTCATGAAACTGGCGACCCCCATCATGGTGTCGGCCTACCTGGGGCAGCGGCTGCTGCCGCCGCGGTTGAAGCATGTTCTGCTGACCCTGATTCTGGTGGCAGTGCCGGCTTTGCTGATTGTTCAGCAGCCGGATCTGGGGACGTCACTGTTGGTAGCCTCTTCGGGGCTGGTGGTGCTGTTTTTCGCGGGGCTGTCCTGGCGCTATATCGTCACCGCCTTTGTCGCGGTGCTCGCGAGTATCTGGCCGCTGTGGAAGTTCGGTATGCACGAGTATCAGCGCCAGCGCGTGCTGACGCTGTTCAACCCGGAGCAGGACAGCCTGGGGGCCGGGTGGAACATTATCCAGTCCAAAACCGCCATCGGCTCGGGCGGCTACTCCGGCAAAGGGTGGCTTCAGGGTACCCAGTCCCAGCTCGACTTTCTGCCCGAAGGGCATACCGATTTCATTATCGCCGTGCTGGGGGAGGAATTTGGGTTGATGGGGGTGCTGTTGCTGCTCGGGCTGTATGTGCTGATTATTGCCCGGGGCCTGCTGATCGCCCTGCGCGCCCAGGACAGCTTCAGCCGGCTGCTGGCGGCGAGTATCACTTTTACCTTTTTTGTGTATATGTTCGTGAACGTGGGCATGGTGTCCGGCCTCTTGCCCGTGGTCGGCGTCCCCTTGCCCCTGGTCAGCCAAGGGGGGACGGCCATTGTCACCCTGATGGCCGGCTTCGGCATTCTCATGTCGATTGCCACCGAGCGTCGACGTGTTACCCGTCAGGAGTAAACAGCAACCGTGATCAGTCAGTGGCGACAGTGGGGGATAGCGTTGGTCGGGGTATTGGCCAGCGCCGGTGGTAGCGCCGATTATCGAGCGCATCCAGAGGCGCAGGCTTTTGTGAGTGAGCTGGTCGAAGAGCACGGCTTTCAGGCGTCCCGACTCGAGGGTTGGCTGGGCGAGGCAAAGCGGCAGGATGGCATTCTTGAGGCCATCGCGCGGCCTGCGGAGCGCACCCGCACCTGGGCCGAGTACCGCCCCATCTTCCTTCAACCGCTGCGCGTGACCCGGGGCATCGCCTTCTGGCGGGAGCACCGCGAAGCATTGGCGCGAGCCGAGCGGGAACTGGGGGTACCGCCGGAAATCGTACTGGCGATTATCGGGGTGGAGACCAATTACGGTCGGACCACCGGCTCGCACCGGGTGATCGACGCCCTCAGTACTCTGGCCTTTGACTACCCGCCGCGCGCGCCTTTCTTTCGCAAGGAGCTGGCGCAGTATTTTATTCTGATGCGTGAACACGAACAGAACCCTTTGGCTTTTAAGGGGTCCTATGCCGGAGCCATGGGTTACGGCCAGTTCATGCCCTCGAGCTACCGGCACTACGCGATCGACTTCGACGGGGACGGCTTTGCCGATATCTGGAATAACCCCACCGATGCCATTGGCAGTGTGGCCAACTATTTTGCCGAGCACGGCTGGCAGCGCGGAGCGCCGGTAGCGCTGCGGGCCCGGGCCTCGGACGATCTGGCGCGGGGCGACGCCTCGGACTGGAACCGCATTCACCCGCCGGAGCTGACCGTGGCGGACTGGGCCGAGCGCGGCCTGACACCGATTTTTCCGCTGCCGGCCGAGCTGCCCGCCAATGCGCTGGCGCTGGCAGGCGATTTTGGCGAGGAGTTCTGGCTGGCGTTTCACAATTTTTATGTGATCACCCGCTACAACCGCAGCCATCTATACGCCCTGGCAGTAGAACAACTGAGTAAAGAGATAAAAACCGCGATGGAGACCGAACAATGACACTGGTTCGCGCCGCCCTGGTACTGGGGCCTCTGGCCCTCATGGTTGCCTGTGCTCCCCTGGGGCCCGTTGAAGAGCAGGATCGCGGGCCGGACAAGCCGGTAGATCTCTCCCATGTGCCGGATGCCACGCCGAGGGCGGAGGTGCGCACCCTGGCGGGCAACAAGAATCCCTACACGGTGCTGGGCAAAACCTATTACCTGATGGACGATGAGACCGGCTACAAGGAGCAGGGCATCGCCTCCTGGTACGGCCAGAAATTTCACGGACGCAAAACCTCCAACGGCGAAACCTACGATATGTACGGCATGACCGCCGCGCACAAGACGCTGCCGATCCCGAGTTATGTGCGGGTCACCAACCTGGCCAACAATCGTCAGGTGGTGGTGCGGGTCAATGATCGCGGTCCCTTTCACGGCAACCGCATCATCGATCTGAGCTACGCCGCCGCTCAACGACTGGGGTTTGCCGGCCAGGGAACCGCGCAGGTGGAAGTGGAAATCATCGTACCCGGTAATCAGCCTCCCGCGCCTCTGCGGGCCGAAGCGGACACGTCTTCCGAGCACGATACCTCGGACCAAAAAACGTTCTTACAGGTGGGCGCTTTTGGCTCACTGGATGCGGCCAAATCCCAGCAGACGCGGGTCAGTGCCCTGACGGACTTCCCGGTCGAGGTGCACAGTGCCGATGAACAACCGGTGTTGCACCGGGTACGAATCGGGCCTCTGAGCAGTAACGAAGAAGTTGTGCAGGTGCGTGAGCAGCTGCGCAGAAATGCGATTGAGCAAACCCATATCGTGCGGGAATAGTGCTAGAATTCCAGCGCAAAGTGAGTCTGTGCGATAAGGATCTTTTCTTTTTAAAAAACGGTTTTACATGATGATGCGAAAACTTTTCTCCGCCACCGTCTTGATGTTGTTGACTCTGGCCGTGCAGGCACAGCAGGTCATTATTCCCGCTCCCCCGAGCCTCGCGGCCAGCGCCTATCTGCTGATGGATGCCGATACCGGTACGATCCTGGTGGAGCACGAGGCGGATATGGTGCTGCCGCCGGCGAGCCTGACCAAGATGATGACCAGCTACATCGTCTCGGAGGAGATCGAGCAGGGTCGTATCAGTGAAGACGATATGGTCAACATCAGCGTCAAGGCCTGGCGCAAAGGCGGCTCGAAAATGTTTGTTCGCGAGGGTACCCAGGTGCGCCTGGAGGACCTCAAGCGCGGCGTCATCATCCAGTCCGGTAACGACGCCAGCATTGCTCTGGCGGAGCATGTGGCAGGCAGCGAAGAAGGGTTTGTGGACATCATGAACCAGACCGCCGCCAAACTGGGCATGACCAACACCCATTTCGAAAACTCCACCGGCTGGCCCGCCGAGGGGCACCTGACCACCGCCCGTGATATGGCCATTCTGGCCCGGGCGGTGATCAAGGATCACCCCGATCACTACGCCATGTACAGCGAGAAGTACTTTTCCTACAACGGCATCAATCAGGCCAACCGCAACCGCCTGCTGTTCCGAGATGAGACGGTAGACGGCCTGAAAACCGGCCACACCGAAGAGGCGGGCTACTGCCTGGTGGCCTCGGCGGTGCGGCGGGATATGCGCCTGATTTCCGTGGTGATGGGCACTCGCAGTGAAGATGCCCGGGCCGCTGAAACCGAAAAGCTCCTGGCCTATGGCTTCCGCTACTATCAGACCCAGTCTATCTACGATGCGGGCGATGAACTGCAGCGTAACCGCGTCTGGTACGGTAAGCAGGAGGAAGTGGTGCTGGGCGTGGCCGAGGACATCCGCCTGACCATCCCCCGCGGTGCAGAGGATGCCCTGGAAGCCCAGATGCATATCGATGAAACCATCAAGGCCCCCATTGCCGCAGGCGACGAGCTGGGTAATCTGACCATTGATCTCAACGGTGAGCGCCTGGTGGATGTGCCCCTGGTGGCGCTGGAGCCGGTGGAGGAAGCGGGCTTCTTCCAGCGCCTGATCGACGCAATCAAGCTGTTTTTCCTCAAAATCTTCGGGTAATACCCCGCCTTGTCCGGGCCCTGCCTCCTTTGGGGGAGGCCCGGACATAGCCCCCTCACTCCTGTTATAATGCCGGCGTTTTAAGCTATTCGAGAGGCACGCTGGCCCCATGTCCGCTTCCAACCCTGACGCCCCCAAAATCGAGTTCCCCTGCGAGGATTACCCCATCAAGGTACTCGGTGATGCGGGTAGCGAGCTGCACGAACTGGTCATTGAGGTGATGGAGCGCCACGCCCCGGGTTTTGACCAGACGCGCATCAAGATCAAGGACAGCCGCAATGGTACCTACCAGTCTCTGACGGTCTGGATTACCGCCACCGGTGAACAGCAGTTGAAGACCATTCACCAGGAGCTGGTGGCCAGCTCCGTGACCAAAATGGTGCTTTGAGCCGGTGAAGCCCGCTGTCGCGCCGCATTCCCTGACGCTGCAGGTCAGCGACCTCGGTCGTCGGCCCTACGACGCCGTCTGGCAGGCCATGCGCGCTTTCACCGACGAGCGCGATGCGGAAACCCAGGATCAGCTCTGGCTGGTGGAACACCCCCCGGTATTCACCCAGGGACAGGCGGGCAAGCCCGAGCACCTGCTGCTGCCGGGGGATATTCCCGTGGTACAGACCGACCGGGGCGGGCAGGTGACCTACCACGGCCCCGGCCAGCTGGTGGCCTACCCGCTGCTGGACTTGCGCCGCCTGGGCATGGGGGTGCGGGACCTGGTCACCGCGCTGGAAGAGACCCTGGTGGGCCTGCTGGCCAGTTACGGCGTTGAAGCCTACCCCCGGCCGGATGCGCCGGGGGTGTATATCGCCGGTGACAAAGTCGCGTCTCTGGGGTTGCGGGTGCGCCGGGGCTGCAGTTTTCACGGTCTGGCCCTGAACGTGGCCATGGACCTGGAGCCGTTTCGACGTATCAATCCCTGCGGCTATCAGGGGCTGCAGATGACCCAATTGGCGGATCAATTGACCACGGCGCCGGATATGGCGGAGGTCAAGGATCGCCTGGTCGGGCACTTTGTACAGAAAATAGGCTATTCGTGTACAATGCCCGGCCCACCGCGCTGATCGCGGAGGCCCACAAGGCCGTACGTACAGCATTCAGGCACTAGCCGCTCGGCTCTACCCGGAGCCGAGAGATAGAGAGACGAGAGAGTTTCATGACCGATACCCCCGAAATACAGCCCGTCAAACGCACCCGTCGCCTGCGTCAGGGTGAAAAGCTGCGCGATGCGGACAAGGTCGAGCGCATTCCGGTGAAAGTGATTGCCTCCGATGAGGTGCAGCGCAAGCCGGACTGGATTCGGGTGCGGGTACCCGCCTCGCCGGAAGTGGATCGGATCAAGCAGATCCTGCGCAAGAACAACCTCTCCTCGGTGTGTGAAGAGGCCAACTGCCCCAACTTGGGCGAGTGTTTCAGTGGCGGCACCGCCACTTTCATGATCATGGGCGAGATCTGCACCCGCCGCTGCCCCTTCTGCGATGTGGGCCACGGCAAGCCCAACCCGCTGGATGAAGAGGAGCCCGCGCACCTGGCCAAGGCCATTGCCGAGATGCGCCTGAAGTACGTGGTGATCACCTCGGTGGACCGGGACGATCTGCGCGATGGCGGTGCCCAGCATTTTGCTGACTGCATCCGCGAGTCCCGCGTGCACAGCCCGAATCTGCAGGTGGAAATTCTCACCCCGGATTTCCGGGGCCGGATGGACATTGCCCTGGATATTCTCGAACAGGAAGCGCCGGATGTGTTCAACCACAACCTGGAAACCGTGCCCCGTCTGTATCGTCAGGCGCGCCCCGGCGCCAATTACAAGTGGTCCCTGAAGCTGCTCAAAGAGTACAAGAAGCGCCGTCCGGACGTGCTCACCAAGTCCGGCCTGATGGTCGGCCTGGGGGAGACCAAAGAAGAGATCATCGAGGTACTCAAGGATATGCGTGAGCACGATATCGATATGCTCACCATCGGCCAGTATCTGCAGCCGTCCCGGGACCATCTGCCGGTGGATCGGTTTGTCCACCCGGATGAGTTTGCCGAGTACACCCGCATCGCCCACGAGCTGGGCTTCAAGCACGCGGCCTGCGGCCCGCTGGTGCGCTCCAGCTACCACGCCGACAAACAGGCCCACGGGGAAGCCGTGGGTGTGGTTGACGAGCTGCTGGCGTCAGGACAATAAGCGCCGAGATGGCCGAAACGGCCAGCCCCCAACCGACCGCTTTCCCGCCACAGGCCACTGTGGCGGCAGGCACCTCTCTGGTGATTGAACCGCTGATGCCCTCCACAGCGGGGCTCAGCGGTTTTATCGACACCATCGCCCACTGGCACCACGAACATTGTCTGGCTCGCGGCCTGAAATCATCGCTGGATCGCCGCGCGGAGCAGTTGCACCGCCACCTCACCCGCGAGGCCATCCCGGTGACGCTGATTGCCCGTAAAGGAGCGGAAGTTCTGGGCAGTGTCAGTCTGGTCCGCTATCAGGCGAGTGCGGGCGGGGCGCAGCGGTTATGGCTCAGTAATCTGTATGTGCCGGAGGCGCTCAGAGGGCAAGGGTTGGGCAGTGTGTTGGTGGATAAAGCCTGCCGCTACGCCCATGAGCAGGGCGAAACGGAGCTGTGGCTGTTTACCGACAACCAGCAGGGCTTTTACCAGAAACGCGGCTGGCAGCCAGGCGGAGAGGCCAGAGTCAGCCAGTCCGACGTGGATATTTTCGTAAGACGGTTGTAGCGGGCATTAAGTATTGGATTTGTGGTCACGTCCGGTAACGGCGGATGCGGCCTTTGGCCTTATCCGCCCTACGCATACCACCGCAGTTCGCGTAGGGCGGATAAGCGAAGCGCATCCGCCATAACCTAACCCCGAAGCGCGCATCCGCCGTAACCCAACCCCAAACTTACACCACCGACTCCGGCTCCACCGCCCCACCAAACGCCTCAACCAACGCCTTAACCAAGGCGGTCAATTCAATACTCATCACCGCAAAATCCGCATCAAACGCTTCCGCAGCGGTTTCCGGGTTGCGGTCGCTGGCCTGCTCGAGCAGCTTATCCTCAAACTTCAACCGCTTGACCGCGAACTGGTCGTCCAACACAAAATGGATTGCCTCTTTCCAGGTCAGCGCCAACTTGCTGGCGAACATCCCGGCCTCCAGATGGCTGGCCACCTCCGGCGCGCTCAGGTCCACGTTCTTGCAACGCACCACCCGGCTGTCTTTGCCCGCCTGGAATTCGCACTCTTCACCCAACACAAAGTCGGCGGGCAGGTCTTCGCCACGCAGCCAGTGGGTCATCAACTGGGCTGGTGCCTGCTGCGGGGTCAGGGGAATGGCTTTGAGGCTACCCAGGGCTTCACGCAACTGGCTGAGCAGCTCTTCGGCGCGGTTGCTGGAGGAGCAGTTGACCAGGATCAGACGCTCCTGGGGGGCGATGAAGGCGTAGTCCCGGGCGGACTTGCTGAACGCCTTGGGGAGCAGGTCGAAGATGATTTCGTCTTTCAGGGTCTGGCGCTCTTTGCGGCCCACCGGGCGGCCTTCCTCGGCGCGGATGTCCGCAAGCTTTTCTTCCAGATGCTCGTTGATCACCGCTGCAGGCAGGATTTTTTCCTGCCGCTTCAGGCATACCATCAGGTAGCCGTTGCTGGCGTGCACGTAGTCCTGGGCGTCTGGGCCGGCGGGCGGTACCCAGCCGAAACGGCTCATATCCTGGCTTCCGCAAGGCTTGAAAGGCGCTTGGCTGAGCTTGTCCGAGAGCGCTTCGGCGCTGTCATTCAGGGGTTCGGTCAGTTGAAACTGGCGTAGATTTTTAAACCACATAATCGATCCGGTCTGGCAGGCGTGAAGGGCGCACCTTTCGAGGCGTGCGCCCGGTCAGAAAGCGGGGGAGTGTACCACAGCGAGTCGGCTTAGCTCTGGTGCTCGAGCGAGTCCCGGTCGGCGCCGGTCAGGGTGTTCTCGGAGTTGAATTCGCGCACGAAAATACCCCAGAAGGCCACAAACAGGGCCGCTACCAGGGGCCCCATGACGAAACCGTTGATCCCGAACAGGGCGATACCCCCGAGGGTGGAGAGCAGCACGACGTAGTCGGGCAGCTTGGTGTCCCGGCCAACCAGAATGGGGCGCAGAATATTGTCCACCAGGCCGATCACCCCCGCACCGAAGGCCACCAGGATAATGCCCTGGGTGTAGTCGCCGGTGGCGAGCAGGTAGATGGCGACCGGCGCCCAGATGATGGCGGCACCGACGGCGGGAATCAGGGAGGCAAAGGCCATGACCACGCCCCAGAGCATGGGGGCGGGAATGTCCAACAGCCAGAAGATGATGCCCCCGAGGCCCCCCTGAACCGCTGCCACCACGATATTGCCTTTCACCGTGGCCCGGGTCACTTCCGCGAACTTGCGAAACAGCAGCCGTTCGCGTTCATCGCCAATCGGCAGCGCCTTGATCAGCAGCTCGAGCAGCCGCGAGCCGTCGCGCAGCATGAAGAAGGTGAGATACACCATCAGGCAGATATTGAGCACGAAGCGGAAGGCATTCTGTCCGATATCGAGGGTGTGTTGCGCGAGGAACTTGCCCGTGGCCATGGCCGCGTCGGTCGCGTGGCTCTGCAGTTCATCAATACTGATGTTGAAGCGGTCGAGCACGGACTGGATGACCGGGAAGCTTTCCTGGACCCGGTCGATGTATTGTTCGAGATCGATGTCACCTTTATCCAGCTTCTGGTAGATGCCGACGCCCTCGGCGACCACGGAGGTGATGATGAAGATCACCGGCAGGATGACGATGACCAGGCAGAGCAGCAGGGTGGTGAGGGCGGCGATGTTTTCGCGTTGGTTGAATTTGTTCAGCAGCCGCTGTTGTACGGGATAGAAGATGATGGCGACGGCACAGGCCCAGAAGATGGGGCCAAAGAAGGGCTTGAGCACCCACAGAAAACCCACCGAGACCAGCAGCAATAGCCAGATAAACGCTCGTGTTTCCATTTTGCTGTTCATTTGTCCATTCCTTCCAATCAGTTTTTTCGCTGCATGACGTCCGGGCCGCTTCGGGGTGTACTGTTTCCAGACACGCCGTGAACCCATCCCTGGGGGCTCGCATCGCGGGTCCCCCGCTCCACGGTCTGGAAACAGTACACCCCAAATCGGCCCTCAGAGGCTCTTCTCGCGCCCGGGTGGAATGATACATCACGAAATGGTTTTTTGCTGAGAGGTGGTCGGTGAAGTACGGAAGTAGGAGGATGGCACGGAGCCCGAGGGGTGGGTGTCTTATTCCGAAACCCTCTCTTCATGGAGGAAGCGGTCCGGCGTTCCGGGAGGGAGCTACAGGGATGTATTCATCGCGTTTTCGGAATAAGACACCCACTCCTTGGGCGGTCTTTCCAAGTAATCACAAACCAAATTTATTCGTCCAGGAAACTGCGCAGGTGGTCCGAGCGGGACGGGTGGCGGAGCTTGCGCAGGGCCTTGGCTTCGATCTGACGGATCCGCTCGCGGGTCACGTCAAACTGCTTGCCTACCTCTTCCAGCGTATGGTCGGTGTTCATATCGATACCGAAACGCATCCGCAACACCTTCGCTTCCCGGGCGGTCAGACCGGCCAACACCTCGCGGGTCGCCTCGGTCAGGCCTTCCGTGGTGGCGGAATCCACCGGCGAGACAATGGTGTTGTCCTCGATAAAGTCACCCAGGTGCGAGTCTTCATCATCACCGATGGGCGTCTCCATGGAGATCGGCTCCTTGGCGATCTTGAGCACCTTGCGGACCTTGTCTTCCGGCATCTCCATGCGCTCACCCAGCTCTTCCGGGGTGGGTTCGCGGCCCATTTCCTGCAGCATCTGGCGGGACACACGGTTGAGCTTGTTGATGGTCTCAATCATGTGCACCGGAATACGGATGGTGCGCGCCTGGTCGGCGATGGAGCGGGTGATGGCCTGCCGGATCCACCAGGTGGCGTAGGTGGAGAACTTGTAACCGCGGCGGTACTCGAACTTGTCCACGGCTTTCATCAGGCCGATGTTGCCCTCCTGGATCAGGTCCAGGAACTGCAGGCCGCGGTTGGTGTACTTCTTGGCAATGGAGATCACCAGGCGCAGGTTGGCCTCGACCATTTCCTTCTTGGCACGGCGGGCGCGGGCCTCACCGATGGACATACGCCGGTTGATCTCCTTGATCTGGGCCAGGGTCAGGCCCGCTTCTTCTTCCAGTTGCGCCAGCTTGCGCTGGGCGCGGGCGATGTCGCCTTCCACGGACTTGAGCGCGTCGGAGTAGTCACGCTTTTTCTTGATGATGCCCGGGATCCAGTCTTCATTGGTCTCGTTGCCCGGGAATTCCTTCATGAAGGTTTTCCGGGGCATGCGGGACTGGCGGACGCACATTCTCATGATGGCGCGCTCTTCGCGGCGAACGCGATCCAGTACGGTGCGGGCTTCGCTGTAAATCGGGTCGAACTGGCGCGGCGGCAGCTTGAAGAACTTGAACAGCTCGCCCAGCTCGGCCAATTCTTTCTGGGCCTGCTTGCTGTCGCGGCCGTGCTTGCTGACGGTCTTCTCGGCCTTGGTCAGTTGCTTGGCCAGGGCGTCGAAGCGCTGACGGGCTTCTTCGGGATCGACGCCGGAGGTGGTTTCTTCCTCGTCGTTCTGATCGTTGTTGTCGTCATCGTCATCATCGTTCTTGTCCTTGGCCTTCTCCTTTTTTTCAGCGGCAGCGGCGGCGGCCTGCTGACTGGAGGTGGCGGTGACGGACGGGATATCGTCGGACGGGTCCAGCCAGCCGATGATGACATCCGGCAGGCGACGCTCTTCCGCTTCAACCAGTTTGAATTCGTCGAGAACGCGCTGTGCCGCGCCGGGCCAGTAGGCCAGGGAGTACATCAGCTCGCGCACCCCCTCTTCGATGCGCTTGGCGATGGCAATCTCACCTTCGCGGGTGAGCAGCTCCACGGTACCCATTTCGCGCATGTACATGCGCACCGGGTCGGTGGTGCGGCCAGCTTCGGTTTCCACTGCGGCGAGTGCGGCGGCGGCTTCAGCGGCGGCAATTTCGTCCGCCGAGGCATCGCCGTCGGTCATCAACAGGGTGTCGGCATCCGGTGCGATCTCGTAGACACGGATGCCCATGTCGTTGATCATCTGGATGATGTCTTCCACCTGATCCGGATCGGAAATATCCTCCGGAAGATGGTCGTTCACCTCGGCATAGGTGAGATAGCCCTGCTCTTTGCCGCGGGCGATCAGCTCTTTGATGCGAGATTGTTGCTGCTGTTGAGCGGTGTCTGCCATTCGGAACCCTGTCGAACCTGAGGTGTGGAAGAAAAGCGCGGGATTATATCGCATATGTTGGGCTTGATTCCATAAAATCAACGCCCGCGCCCGGTTTTAGTGTGGAGTTTTGTGCGCCAGAGCCGCTTTTACCAGCGCTTCGCGCTCTTCGCGGCTTAATCCAGCAAAATCGCTGCTTTTTTGGCGCAGTTGGCTGAGTGCTTCGGTTTTTTGCCGTTCCGCCAATTGGCGCTGAATACCCTTCAGGCAATCGCAGAACGCCACCCGGGTGTCGTAGTCGGCCCGGGAGGGCTTGATGGCCCGATTGGCGCCGTGGGCGCCGGCGGCCACCAGCAGATCCTGACCGGCAATGGCCGCCAGTTGTTCCGCTTCCTTCGCGCCGTACACGCCGCGCCAGTGGCCGATAATGTGAGGTAGCTGATAATGCGGCCGCTCGCGTAATAACTTTAGCAGTTGGCCCAGGGACCGCAACTCCGGTTCGCTGTGTTCGAGCCAGAATTCCGGGGGTTCTTCGGCGGCCAGGGCCGGGTTGGCCAGCAGCAGACCAATGGCCTTGCGCGCCGGCGGCATCAGGTAGCGCTTGCCGGACAGGCTCGGCGGCGCCGGTGGGGCGGCCGCCGGCTCCGGCGCTGCATTGTCGAAGTACTCCTCCCCTGTGGGGCCCGGCTCCTGAGCGTAGGCCGGGGGCTCCTCGTAATCCGGGGGTGGCGGCCGGTCGTCCGCCGGCGCTATATCGACGGGCGCGGCCGGGGCGCGGGTTGGCTCGGCCTCGATCACCACCGGCTCGTGCACCAGCTCCATCAGGGTGTCCCGGTTCAGGCCGGTCCGCTGCGCGAGGCGGTCGAACATCAGTTCCCGGAAGACGCCCCGGGGCAGTTGGTGGAGCAGGGGAGCGGCGCGCTTGCTGAGCAGCGCCCGGCCCTCAAGGCTGCGCGGATTAAGGTCGGCGCTGAGCGCATCGAACAGGTAATCTTCCAGCGGGACCGCCATGTCCACCATGTTGCTGAATTTTTCAGCGCCGATCTGGCGCACCAGGGTGTCCGGGTCCTCGCCTTCGGGCAGGAACAGGAATTTCACCTGTCGGCCGTCTTCCATCACCGGCAGGGCGGCGGCCAGGGCGCGCTCGGCGGCGCTGCGCCCGGCCTTGTCGCCGTCAAAGCAGAACACCACTTCCCGGGTGTGTTTGAATGCCAGTGCCAGGTGGTCCTCGCCGCAGGCGGTACCCAGGGTGGCGACACCGTAGCGGATGCCGAACTGGGCCAGGGCCACCACGTCCATATAGCCTTCCACCACCAACAGACGGGGCAGCTCGCGGTAGGCCTGGCGGGCCTCGTACAGGCCATACAGCTCCCGTCCCTTGTGGAACACCGGGGTTTCCGGGGAGTTCAGGTACTTGGGTTTGTCATCGCCCAGCACCCGGCCGCCAAAGCCGATCACCCGCCCGCGCAGGTCCCGGATGGGAAACATGATGCGGTGGCGGAAGCGGTCGTAGCGTTTGTTCTGGTCCGGCTGGTGGATCAGCATGCCGCCCTCGGTCAGCAGGTGGCGTTCCTGTTCGCCGATGCCGAGGGTTTTCAGCAGGTTGTCCCAGCCCGGTGGGGCGTAACCAATACCGTAGTCCCGGGCAATATGCCCGTCCAGGCCCCGGCGCTTGAGGTAGTCCACCGCTTCCATCCGCTTGGGGTGCTGGCGCAGCTGCAGCCGGTAGTAGCGGTCGGCCTGCTCCAGCAGGCTGTAGATGCTCTTGCGCTCCTGGGCCCTCTCTTTCTGGGCCGGGCTCTGCTCCTCGCGGGGCACTTCCAGGCCGCAGTGATGGGCGAGCTGCTCGACGGCTTCGGGAAAGCCGAGCCGCTCGTAGTCCATGAGAAATCCCACGGCGTTGCCGCTGGCGCCGCAGCCGAAGCAGTAGTAGAACTGCTTGTCCTGGCTGACCGTGAACGAGGGGGTTTTTTCGTCGTGGAAGGGGCAGCAGGCGCTGAAGTTCTTGCCGGTTTTCTTGAGTTTGACGCGATGGTCCACGATCTCCACCAGGTCAACCCGGTCGAGGAGCTCGTCAATAAAGCTTTGTGGAATCAGTCCGGCCATAGCGCCTTATTGTAGCGGGGAATTGAGGTGGGGGAGCGGGATTTTGGGTTGGGTGACGGGGGGTGCGCTTGGTAACGGCGGATGCGCGCTTTGCGCTTATCCGCCCTACGCGACCTACTGTGCCATCCGTTGTGACAAAACGTGACGCTTAACCCAACCGCGCCTTCAACCGCTTACTCACATCCGCCATATCGGCCCGCCCCTGCACCTGGGGCTTGAGGATGCCCATGACCTTGCCCATATCCTTCATGCCCTCGGCGCCGGACTGGGCGATGGCGTCGGCCACCAGCTGATCCAGCTCGGCATCGGACAGAGGCTGGGGCAGAAACTCCTGAATCACATCAATTTCCAGGCGCTCCTGATCGGCCAGTTCGGCGCGACCGGCATCCCGGTATTGCTGTTCGGAGTCCCGGCGCTGCTTGACCATCTTGTCCAGAATGGCCAGCACACGGGCGTCGTCGAGTTCGATGCGCTCATCGACCTCGATGCGTTTGAATTCCGCGGTCACCAGACGCAAAACCGCCACGCGGGCCTTTTCTCTGGCCCGCATGGCGGTTTTCAGGGCGTCGTTGATGCGCGTTTGCAATTCTGAACGGGGCATCAGCGTATTCCTGTTTGTCTTGTCTTCAGCGCTTGGCTTGTGCCATTCAGCGCGGGCCCGGCGCGAAGCGCCCAGGCCGGGTTCCGGCCTTAGTACAGGCGCTGGAACTTGCGGTTTTCGCGCTGAACTTTTTTGGCGTGACGCTTAACAGCGGCAGCGGCCTTGCGCTTACGGACAGCTGTGGGCTTCTCGTAGGCTTCGCGGCTGCGAACTTCGGCCAGAATGCCGGCCTTTTCACAGGAGCGCTTGAAGCGACGCAGTGCAACGTCAAACGGCTCGTTGTCTTTGATCTTTACTGAAGGCATGCTGTTACCTTTACTCAATTAATTCACCCCGAAAGCGATCAAAAAGTGGCTTCGGGATCCGAGGGGCGTGGATTCTAACCAGTTATGGACAGCACTGCAACTGGTTCTTACCGCTTCAGGTCTATATGATACGCGCTCGTTTTTCCCGTTGGTCCTCGATTGGCCCCACTGTACGAGTTAGAAGGCTCTCTATGCGCGTTTTGGGTATTGAAACCTCCTGTGACGAAACCGGCCTGGCGCTGTATGACAGCGAGCGGGGCCTGCTCAGCCACGCCCTGTTCAGTCAGATTGCGGTGCACGCGGAATACGGTGGCGTGGTGCCCGAGCTGGCCTCCCGGGATCATGTGCGCAAACTGCTGCCGCTGGTGCGGCAGGTGATGGCCGAAGCCGACACCTCGCCCGAGCAGATCGATGCGGTGGCCTATACCGCGGGCCCGGGGCTGATTGGCGCGCTGATGGTGGGCGCCTCGGTGGGGCGTTCGCTGGCCTATGGGTGGGGGATTCCCGCACTGGGTATTCATCATATGGAGGGCCACCTGTTGGCCCCGATGCTGGAAGATAACCCGCCCGAGTTTCCTTTTATCGCCCTGCTGGTGTCCGGAGGGCACACTCAGCTCGTACAAGTCCGTGGCATTGGCGAATACCGCCTGCTGGGGGAGTCGCTCGACGACGCCGCCGGGGAGGCATTCGACAAGGCCGCCAAAATGCTGGATCTGGACTACCCGGGTGGGCCCCATATCGCCAAACTGGCCGAGCGGGGCCGGGCAGGGCGGTTTACCTTTCCCCGGCCCATGGTCGACAGACCGGGCCTGGACTTCAGTTTCAGTGGACTGAAAACCTATACGCTCAACACGGTGGCGGAGCATGCCCAGGCCGACGGGTTGCCGGACGAGAAGACCTGTGCCGATATTGCTCATGCCTTTCAGGAGGCGGTGGTCGGTACCCTGGTGATCAAGTGTCGGCGCGCTCTGGAGCAGACCGGCCAGAAAACGCTGGTGATCGCCGGTGGGGTCTCGGCCAACACGCGTCTGCGCGAGGAGCTCGAGGCCGCGCTGGCGAAGATCGGCGCCCGGGTGTTCTATGCCCGCAACGAGTTCTGCACCGACAACGGGGCCATGATTGCCTACGCCGGCTGCCAGCGCCTGCTGGCCGGGCAGACCGAGCCGCTGGCGGTGAACGTGCGCGCCCGCTGGCCACTGGACAGCCTGCCGCCGCTGAGCGCTTAACGAGGAAGTGGAATGGACATTGTTTACATCAGAGATCTGCAGGTGGATACCATCATCGGTATCTATGATTGGGAGCGTCAGGTGCGCCAGACCATCAGTCTGGACCTGGAAATGGCGGCGGACATCCGCCGGGCGGCGCAAACCGACGACATCCAGTATGCTCTGAATTACAAGGCGGTTTCCAAGCGCCTGATCGCCCACCTGGAAAACCGGGATGCACAGCTGGTCGAGGCGCTGGCCGAAGAGGTGGCCACCATTGTGCGGGAAGAGTTCAACGTGCCCTGGGTCCGCCTGCGACTCAGCAAACCCGGCGCCCTGCGCGGTGCCCGGGATGTGGGCCTGATTATCGAGCGAGGGGAAAAACCGGCATGACCGAGGTGTACCTCAGTCTGGGCAGTAATATTGATCGCTATCGACACATCTCCGCCGCGCTGGATGCGCTGGCGGAGTGTTTCGGCGAATTGACCATTTCGTCCGTATTCGAAAGCGAAGCGGTGGGCTTTGATGGCAGTAACTTCCTCAATCTGGTGGTTGGGGTGGGAACCGATCAGCCCATCGCCGAGCTGTCCGATCGGCTGAAAAAGATCGAAGACGACAACGGTCGCTGTCGTTCCGGCCCCAAATTCAGTTCCCGAACGCTGGATATCGACATTCTCACCTACGGTGACTTCGTGGGGGAGGAGGCCGGGGTTCAATTGCCCCGGGACGAGCTGACCAAGAATGCCTTTGTGCTCTGGCCCATGGCGGAAATCGCCCCGAACCATCTACACCCGAGCAAGGGGGAGACCTACGCCCGGCTGTGGGCCGATTACGATAAGCAGCGCCAGAACCTCTGGCCGGTGGATTTCACCTGGCAGGGGCGGACGGTATCGCGCGCTGCGTCCTGACCTGATTTTGATCCCTGCCCGCCCCCTGTGACACGGGGCAGGGCGTGCCCTCTATGTGGAGTTGCCTGTGAACGAGCCGCAACGCGCCGCGCCAGTGTCGCCCTGGTGGGTGTTAATCGCTGTGTGCCTGGGGGCCTTTGTCGCGCCTCTGGGAATGGCTTCGGTGAATGTCGCCCTGCCCACTATGGCCAGGGAGTTGAACGCCAGTGCGGTGCTGGTCAGTTGGGTGCCCACCATTGTCCTGATCGCCAACATCATCTTCATGCTTCCGGCGGGCAAGCTGGCCGACCAGGTGGGCCGCAAACGGGTCTTTCTCTGGGGCATTGCGCTCAACAGTAGCGCCAGTGCTCTGGCATTCTTCGTCAACTCCATTGAAATGGTACTGGTGCTGCGCTTCTTTCAGGGGATGGGGGCGGCGATGATGTTCGCCACCAGCATGGCCCTGCTGATTTCGGTCTTTCCGCCGGAAAAGCGCGGGTTACCCCTGGGGCTCAATGCCGCCTGTGTGTACTTCGGCCTGACCCTGGCGCCGGCCTTGGGCGGTTGGGTGACCGATGCCTTCGGCTGGCGGTTTGTCTTCCTGCTGCCCTTGCCGATTGTGGTGTTGGTGGTGTCACTGATTGCCTGGCGGGTGTCCGGAGACTGGTTCGGCGAGCGCGAAAACCGGTTTGATTGGGGCGGGGCCCTGACTTTTGCGCTCTGGGCCATTGCCCTGGTGATCGGCCTGACCGGGCTGCCCGGGTTGTGGCAGAGCGCGGTACTGGCCTTTTCTTTCGTTTTACTGGTGGTGTTCATTCGCCGCCAGGCTCGCCGGGAGCAGCCGCTGATTCGCGTACAGATGTTCCGCGAGTCCCGCTTGTTCTCCTTCTCCCTGATGACGGCGCTGTTCATGTACGCCAGCAGTTATCCGCTCGGGTTTCTGCTCAGCCTGTACCTGCAATATGTGCGGGGTTACAGCGCGGCGGATGCCGGTCATGTCCTGCTGGTGCAGGCGCTCACCATGGCCTGTGTGGCGCCGTTGGCGGGGCGCCTGTCGGACTATCTGCCGGCCCGCTGGCTGGCCAGTGCGGGCTGTTTCTGTACCCTCTGTGGTTACGGGTTGCTGAGTACGCTGGGCGTCGCCACGGCACCGGGCTTTATTGTCCTGGCGCTGTTTCTGGTGGGGCTGGGCTTCGGCTGTTTCTCCAGTCCGAATAACCATGTGGTGATGCAGTCGGCGCATTCCAGTGAAGTGGGCGTCGCGGCGGCAACGCTCAATCTCGCCCGTGTGGTGGGTAACCTGGTGGGTATGAGTCTGGTGAATCTGTTCGTTTACTGGAACCTGGGTAACCAGCCGCTGAACGAAACCCTGTCCGAGCCGCTGCTGCGCACCTTCAGTCAGGCGATGCTGTTGGCTCTGGCGTTTCTCACCTGTGCGACACTCATTTCGCTGTTGCGCGGGGCGTCCGGGGCAGAACAGAAAAAGCCGGACGATTAGGCCCGGCTTTCAAGTGGGTCAGCATTCGGTCATCAGTGAATTTCAATGCGATGACTGACCGGCGTCTTCTGCTCCACTTTGGGCACGTTCAATTTCAACACTCCGTTGTTGAACTCCGCCTTGATATCCTTTTCCTTGACGTCCGTTCCCAGGTTGAAGCTTCGAGTGTACTTGCCATAGCGTCTCTCCTGACGAATGACGCGTCCATCCTTTTCTTCCTTGTTTTCAAACCGGGACTCGGCGCTGATGGTCAGCATGCCGTTGTCCAGGGTCACGTCAATATCTTTCTTGTCCACGCCGGGTAACTCGGCGGTCAATTCGTAATGATCCTTTTTCTCGGTGATATCCACTCTGGGCGAAAACGCATCCGCGTTCATCGAAGCAGAGCTTCTTGATAGCGGTGCCCAGAAATTGTCGAACAGGCTGTCAATATCAAATACTGAACTACGTGGTATCAGGTTCATAAGAACACCTCCTTTGAACATCCAGAGCTTGTCTCTGTTTGCGTTACTTATATTGGTCCTTTTTTGTCGATTTTCAATTGATCCAGCGCAACAAAAGTGAGTTAAACCGCTTGTTTTAACTCACCGAACGACCACCGTCCACGGCGATAATCTGTCCGGTTATATAGGGCGCTTTGGTTAAAAGAAAAAGAATGGTGTCAGCAATATCCTGAGGGTCTCCGGGTCGGTTCAACGGGACCCGATCGAGGATGGTCGCTTTGCCGTCATCGTCCAGCTCCGCCTCCTGTTCCGGCCATAAAATGGCGCCGGGGGCGATGCCGTTGACGCGCACCTTGGGCGCCAATTCCCGCGCCAGCGATTTGGTCAGCATGACGTTGCCCGCTTTAGCGGCACAATAAATGGGGTGGTTTTTCAGTGGGCGCTCGGCATGGATGTCGGCCATGGTGATAATGGCACCCTCTGTTTCTTTCAGCGCGTCCGCCAAAGCCTGGGCAAGAAAGAAGGGGGCTTTAAGGTTGCTGCTCATCAGGTCGTTCCACTGTTCTTCACTCGCCTCTTCCACCGGAGTCGGGTAAAAGCTGGACGCGTTATTGATCAGTGCGTCCATGCGGCCCCACTGTTTCAAGGCGTTCTCGGCCAGTTGTTGAACGTCTTTCAGTTGACTCAAATCCGCTTGCAGCGCCACGGCGCTGTCGGGACGAAGCGCGTTGAGCTCATGGCTGAGTGCCTCGGCGTCCTGCTGCGAGCCGCGGTAGTGGATGACGACCCGGTAGCCGGAGGCGTGCAGGGTTTTTGCGGTGACCGCGCCGATGCGACGGGCCGCGCCGGTCAGTAGGGCAACGGGAGCGTCAGTAGTCATAAAATCCTCTTGAATCTGTGAATAAACTGTCCGACGTAGTACGCTGGTGGTCTATTAAACGATGAATAAGCCAATAATAACCGTCCGGAGTGCATTCATGGTACCGCTTCACCGTCGCCTTCACACTGGGGTGAGTGTCGCGCTGGCACTGCTGCTGGCCGCCTGTGGTGGCGGACAGAGCGATGACGACGCCCGAGCGCCCTCGGGACCGCCTGGCCTGAGCGAGCGGCCGGAGAATCAGACCTGTCTGGCTACCCGTTTCACTCAGGATTCGACGGTGGCGCTCAAGCCGCTGGTGCCTGAAGGTACCTTCACCGCGCCGGTCGGGGCGGTCAGCCACCCGAGTCTTGAGCAGGTACTTTATGTACTGGAGCAGCGGGGTACCATCTGGCGCCTGGACCTGTCCGAGGCAAACCCCACGCCGGCGCTGTTTGTGGACCTGAGGGACTACACCGATGTGCAGTTTGAGCCCACTCACTGTTTTGAGTGCGGTCTGTTCAGTATGGCGTTCCACCCGGATTTCGAGCAGAACGGCTTTGTCTATGTGTCTTTGACCGAGGGTGGAGAGGCATTCGAAGTTGCGCCCGAATCCTATGTCGCCCGGTTTCGCTCTGACGATGAAGGGATGAGTCTGGTGCAATCCGGGCCTGGCGAGTTGGAGCGTACCGATATTTACCATGTCCAGCAGACCACCGAAATTCATAACAACGGTCGTCTGGCGTTTGGCCCGGACAACTATCTTTACGTCAGCTTTGGTGACGGTGGGCCGGGTGGCGATCCCAACCGCAATGCCCAGGATCCCACCAACCCCTTTGGTACTCTGTTGCGGCTCACCGACGAGGGGGCACCGGCACCGGGCAATCAGGTAGAGGGCGGTCTGCCCGAAGTGTTTGCCTATGGCCTGCGCAACCCCTGGCAGTGGAGTTTTGACCGGGAGACCGGCGAACTCTGGGCCGGTGATGTCGGCCAGGGCCGGACCGAAGAGATCAACCGGATTGTCAACGGGGCCAATTATGGTTGGCCCTGCCTGGAAGGCGCCGACGTCATGCAGTCCTGTTCCGATACCAGTGGCTTTGAGGCGCCGGTGTTTTCCTACCAGCGGGGGGATGGCCGGTCGGTAACCGGAGGTTATGTCTATCGCGGTGAGCAGCTCGACAACTTATACGGGGTCTATCTGTTCAGCGATTTTGCCTCGGGTCTGCTCTGGGGCCTGTTCACTACCCCCGAGGGGGATCTTGAACGCCGCCAACTGCTCGATACCGGCGGCTCGGTGGTGTCCTTTGGGGAGGAACTCGATGGCGAGTTGCTACTGGTGGACTACGAGGGCGGCCAGGTGTCCCGGTTGGTGGCCGAGGCGCAGGACTCCCGGCAGGAGCCGATTCCCGAGTGGCTGTCGGAAACCGGCTGTATGAATCCCGATAACCCGGCTGAGCCGGGCGACGGGCTGATCCCTTATGACGTCCGCGAGCCCTTCTGGTCCGATGGGGCGGATAAAGCCCGCTATCTCGCGCTGCCTGACGATGCCACCATCGACGTGGATGAGACGGGTGATTTTGATCTGCCGGTGGGGTCGGTATTGGTCAAGCAGTTCTATCGGCACGACGAGCTGATCGAAACGAGGCTGATGCTCAACCAGCCCGCGACCGGGTGGGTCGGGCACAGTTACCGCTGGACCAGCACGGGCACCGATGCGCGCCGGGTAATCGAGGCGGAGGACGTCGAGATCCAGGACCAGTTATGGCACTACCCGAGCAGCGCCGAGTGTTCCCAGTGTCACACCAGCGCGGCGGGAGACAGTCTCGGGCTGGAAGTTCGTCAGCTCAATACCGACTTCGACTACGCCGGCACCACGGCCAATCAACTGGATACCCTGGCGGCCATCGGGGTGTTGACCGAGCCGTTGACTCGACAGCAGAGGGCAAACCCCCTGGTGAACAGCCGGGATGAGTCGCACCCACTCGATTTGCGCGTCCGCGCCTACTTGCACAGCAACTGCGCCAACTGCCACCGCCCCGGGGGGACCAGTCAGGCCAGTATGGATCTGCGCTTCGATACGCTGCCCGAGGCCATGAACCTGTGTAATGTGGGGCCAATGCAGAGCGATCTGGGCATTGAGGACGCCCGCCTGCTGGCGCCGGGCGAGCCGGAGCGCTCGCTATTGTGGCGGCGCATGGCGTCCAATGATGGCAACCGTATGCCGCCTCTGGGCAGTCATGTGCTGGATGACCATGGGATCGGGTTGATTGAAGACTGGATCGCGCAGATGGACGAGTGCACGGGCTTTTTCGCACCCGTGGGTGAAGCGTTGATTCTGCGCAATGTCGGCATTGATCAACCCTTGGGCGAGGACGGTACGCAAGATCCTTTGGCCGCGTCCTGGCAATTGGAGCCCGAGGGCCCGAGCTACTACCGGATTCGCTTGGCGGGGACGGATCAATACCTCCACGCCGAACAGGTACAGCCGATGGTCGGGACCATTGAACCGGGTTGGCTGAGCGCCCAGTGGTTTCCCGAGCGCGAGGGCGACTCAGTTCGCTGGCGCAACCGCTGGCGCGATGATCAGTACCTGGCCGTGGACCCGCAGACTGGCGAGCTGCAATTGAGAGATGCCGCCAACCTGGATGACAACACTCTATGGCAAGTCCGACAGCACCCGTAGGGTGGATCGGTCCGACGCCTCGGAGGCCGCAGCCGCGTAGGTCAGATTAGCGGCGTAGGTCGGATTAGCGCAACGCGCGTAATCCGACAACACCATCCGACACCCCCCCAGTCAGGACGCGCGGCTCGCCTTGAACTCCGAAAGCCGCGCCAACCGCTCCCGATCCAGCGCCTCACCAAAGGCTTTCCCGGTGTGGCCCTGGGCCGCAATCTCACGGTTGTCGATCGCCTGGCAGGCTTTCAGGGCACCGCGCAGATAATCGGCCTGGGCGTAATCCCGATCTTCAAAACCGGTACGCCCCCGGGCGTCGGCCTCACAGCAGAGCAGGAATTGCTCGAACTGTTCCGGTTTACGAAAGGCATCCGCCGCCCTGAGCAGCTTCAGTATCGTGGCCGGTTTCAATTCCAGCGCCCGATGACCGTGGGTGTGATACTCCGCCGCCAATCGGGCCAGGCGGCGGTAATCCTTGGGTGCGGTGATACGTTCGCACAGGGCATCCACAAGAGGCAGGCTGCGTTGCTCGTGACCGATGTGTCGGGGCCACTCTTCCTTCGGCGTCACGCCCTTGCCGAGATCGTGAATCAGAGCGGCAAAACGGACCCGTGTGTCTCCGGTCAGTTTTGCCGCCTGCTCCAGCACCATCAGGCAGTGCACGCCGGTATCCACCTCCGGATGATGCTCCGGACGCTGGGGGACACCGAACAGGGCATCCACTTCCGGCAGTACCCGGGCGAGCGCGCCGCAGTCGCGCAGGCACTGAATAAAGACCTGCGGGTCCCGCTCCCCCAGAGCCCGTTCCATTTCTTTCCAGACCCGCTCGGGCACCAGGTGATCCACCTCGCCACTGGCGACCATGTCGCGCATCAGCGCCAGGGTGTCCTCCGCAACGGTAAAACCCAGATGGTGATAGCGCGCCGCAAATCGGGCAACGCGTAAAATGCGGACCGGATCTTCGCTGAACGCCGGAGAGACATGCCGGAGCAGACGTGCCTCCAGATCCCGGGCGCCGCCGTAGGGGTCCACCAATTCGCCGCGCTCGTTCTCCGCCATGGCATTGATGGTCAGGTCCCGCCGGGCCAGGTCCTGCTCCAGAGTGACATCGGGGGCGGTGTGAAACTGAAAACCGGTATAGCCGGGTGCGGTTTTTCGCTCGGTGCGCGCCAGGGCGTACTCCTCTCCCGTCTGCGGATGGAGAAACACCGGGAAATCCTTGCCCACGGGCGTAAAGCCCTGAGCCTGCAGGTCCTCCGGGCGCGCGCCCACCACGACCCAGTCTTTTTCCGAGTAGGGGTAACCGAGCCGCTTGTCGCGCACTGCGCCGCCCACCAGATAAATATCCATAGAGATTTCACTGCAAAAAGGAGATAAACGACAAAATAATACGGTGCATCATGTTCTCACAAAAAAATCGGCTTTGCTCGTTGTGCTTTGCGTGAGCATCGCTTAATGTATCGGTTCGTTATGTGTTTCCCGCAGGTTTGCCTGTTTTATCCGAGGTCTGTGATTCAATGAACGTTTTCCGTATGCCGGTGGTGATTCTGGTGGCGCGCGCCCTGCGTTGGGCGGTGCGTATGCACCCTATGGCGCGGTGGAAAACGAGGCAACCCTGACAAGACAGCCTGTTCCGTTTTCAAAAAGCCGCAGCAACCACTGCGGCTTTTTTTGTTTTGGGGCCGCATGGAATTGCTGCCTCAACAAAAGGAGTGTGACTCGTGCAGGTGTATCTGGCCTATGGCCTGGTGGTATTGATTTGGTCGACCACGCCGCTGGCGATCCAGTGGAGCAATGACAGCGTGTCGTTTCTTGCCGCGGTGCTGATGCGAATGGGGCTGGCCGCTGCGCTGGCGGTGGTGTTGTTGGCGTTGCTGCGTCGTCGGTTGTTTGCCCAGCCTGGGGTGTGGAAGGCCTACCTGGCCGCGTCATTTGGCATATTTCCCAATATGCTGGTGATCTACTGGTCGGCGCAGTTTATTCCCTCGGGGCTGATCGCCGTGATTTTTGCGCTCTCCCCTTTTGTGACCGGCGCGTTGAGCTGCGTCATCTTGCGCGAAAATCCGTTTAACCGCCGCCGAGTGATCGCCCTGCTGGTGGCCGTAGCAGGCTTGTGCATTATTTTCTGGGATCAGCTTCAGATTGATGCCCGTTCGGCGTTCGGCATCGGCGGGATTTTACTCTCTTGCGGGTTGTTCAGTCTGAGCAGTGTCAGCCTCAAGCGCCTGGATCAGGGAGCGGGTCCCCTCGAGCAGACCGCCGGGGCCTTGATATTTGCGGTGCCGGGGCTCTTTCTCTGCTGGTGGTTGTTCGACGGACAATGGTCGGTGACGTTATCGGAGCGAAGCCTGATTGGGCTGCTTTACCTCTCGACGCTGGGCTCACTTCTGGGGTTTACCTTGTTTTATTTCGTTTTGCAGCGAATGACGCCCAGCGCGGTTTCGTTGATTACACTGATGACACCTGTGTTGGCCCTGTTGCTGGGCACTTTGTTTGCCGGCGAGCGGATATCCGTTTCACTGGTGGCCGGGGCCGCGCTGGTGTTGGTGGCACTGCTGGGTTATCTGGACCTGGGGATCGAGCGATTGTGGGGCAATCGGCGCCAAAGCTCATCGGCAGGGCGTCTGTAACTTCATGGTGCGCCATAGGGCGACAGGCTGCGCCAAAATGGTGCGCATAAAAAGTAATAACGCTCGGCGCTGGCTGGCTTATTTTTGTAACGTATTGATATAAAAAGGAAATTTAAAGTTGGCTCGGTCTTCGCTAAAGCACCGGTACCTGTACAACAATCGGGTAAGCCCCTCGGTTCGCCGAGAGCCTGGGGCACAAAACTCGAAGATCGCCAACGTTAGAGGAAGAACTCATGAACATGAAGCAAAAAATCCTGGCTGGTGCCGTCGCCGCGTCTGCAATAGCTTCTGCCGCTCTGGCTCCTGTGGCTCACGCCGAAGTGTCCGCCTCGGTGGGTGCTGCCAACATGTACTACTGGCGTGGTTATGATCTGGGCAACGGTGATCCGGCGGTCTGGGGCGATATCAACGTAAGCAGCAACGGTTTCTATGCCGGTATGTGGGCTTCCTCTGGTGACGCCGCCAACGGTACCGAATACGATCTGTACGCAGGTTACGGTTCTGAGGTCGGTGGGTTCACTTATGACATCAGTCTGTGGAGTTACTCTTACCCATCAGAGCCGGTAGCCAGTCCGACAGGACCTGGAGATCTGGTTGAAGCCGTTATCGGCTTGGGCTACGGAGCATTCTCACTGACCTATTACGATAACATTGAAAACAGCGCCAATCCTGATGGTGAAGACTACTGGTACACTACAGTGGGTGCTGCAGTTGGTGATTTCTCGTTCACTTACGGTGTGCACGAGTATGACTATGCCCACTTCGATATTGGTTACGCTTACAACGAAAACCTGAGCTTCACGCTTGGTCTGGTAGCTGACGATGTGGATGGAACCGAGAACGACGAAGCCAAATTCGTAGTCGGCTTCAGCATTCCGATCGAATAAGCTCACGTTTCCGGCCTGAAACCTGAGAAAAGGGTGCCTCATTGAGGCGCCCTTTTTTTGTATTGGCGGCACCTGATTCCCTCTCAATGCGCCCATATGTGCCAACCCGACGCGCTGCGTGGAACCCGGGCAGTGCGGATGCTAAGGTTAGGTCAGCCGTGGCCTTCGGTCGGCGACGGCATTTGGGGCAAGTTCGAGGTACGCCATCGATGTGAAGTGCTCGGCGAGGAGTTTGCCGGTTTGTGCTGCAAGGATAAAAGGAGAACGCGCATGCAGCGAACGTTACCCACCCAATTCATTACCTCCAGTCTCACCCACGGCGCTTCGCCGTTTCGCGCTCGCCGCTTCGCTTTGGCGCTGACGGCCGGGCTGTTGACTTGTGCCGGTTCATCAGTCTCTGCCGCCACCTCTCAGTCGGTGATTGAAGAGGTGCTGGTGACCGCCCAGAAACGCGAGCAGTCGATGCAGGATGTCTCCGTCGCCGTCACCGCTTTTTCCGGGGCGGCCATCGAAAAGATGGGCTTTGAAGAAGGCCTGGATATCACCCAGCAAGTACCCAATATGAATTTCTTCGCCATCTTTGGCGAAGCGTCCAGCCCGTCGATCAGTCTGCGCGGTATCAGTCTGGTGAATTTTTCCGATTCCTGGGAGTCGCCGGTCGCACTCTATGTGGATGACGTCTATCGGGGCAATCCCGCCGGTTCGGCGATTCAGCTGTTTGATCTTGAACGGGTGGAGGTCTTGCGTGGCCCCCAGGGCACCCTTTACGGGCGCAATACCACCGGTGGCCTGGTTCACTACGTGTCCAAACGGCCCACGGAAACCTTTGAGTCCTCGGCCAGCGTCAGTTACGGACGCTACGCTGAAGTGATTGCCGAAGGCATGATGTCGGGACAGCTGGCGGATGGTTTGATGGGACGTGCCGCCATCAAACGCACTCACAATGACGGCTGGCAGGTCAACGCGGTGGATGGTCAGAAGCTGAACGACACCAACAGTTTCGGTTACCGCCTGCAATTGCTGCGCGACTACGATGACGATGGTCAGTGGTTGCTGAACGTTCATGGCAGTCAGGCCGACCAGCAATCCGTGGGCTTTGCCCACATGGGCTATCTGGAATCGGCGGATGAGTCGGCGGCGACCTGTAGCATCGCTCGGATTCAGTCGGGGCTGTGCACCAGCGCCACTTTTGACATGACCGGGCGCGAAGCGGCCGGCGGCATTTTCGATCCCGGCCAGGTGGCTTCGAGTTCGCCGGGTGGCCTGACCACGGACATCAAAACCTTTGGCTCATCATTGACCGTGGAGTTGCCGGTCACCGAGGGTGTGACTTTCACTTCGGTCAGTGCACTGGAAGCCCTGGACAAGTTCATGCAGGACGACGGCGATGGCACGCCGGTGGTGTTTTTTGATGAGCAGTACTCGGTGGACGCCGAGCAGCTTACTCAGGAGTTCCGTGTGAATGGCCGAAGCGCCCGGTCCAAATGGGTGACCGGGCTGTATTACTACGATGATCACCGCGATCTGCTGACCGAGGCGCCCACCACCGAAAGCGCCCGAACGGATGACTGGTATGAATTTTTTCATCGCGAGGATGTGTCGCTCGACAGCCAGTCCTGGGCGATATTCGGTCAGTATGAATACGACTTTACCTCCCAGCTCACCGGTATCGCCGGGGTGCGCTATACCGAAGAAAAGCGTCAGTTCCGTCAGGATGCGGGCCCGAGTTTCTATGAGGAGATCGATGTTCGGGACAGCCTGGAAGAGGACTCGGTAACCGGCAAGCTGGGTCTGGATTGGCGCCCCAACCCGGATACCCTGATTTACGGCAGCGTGTCCACCGGCTTCAAGAGCGGCGGCTTTTCCGGCAGCTACAACGCCTCCCTGGAAGCGACCCGGCCGGTGGAAGCGGAAGATATCACCAATCTGGAACTGGGTTATAAAAACACCATGGCCGGTGGCCGCGTGCGGCTCAATGCCTCAGTGTTTACCTATGAGGTGGAAGGCTATCAGGCGCAGGTGTTCTTGACGGTGGCCGATGGCAGTGTGATCACCAATGCGGGCGATGTGACCGGCACCGGTGCCGAGGTCGAGGTGAATGCGCAGGTTACCGACAACTTCGAAGTGATTGCCGGGCTGGGTTGGCTCGATACCGAATTTGATTCCGATCAGATCTTCATCGTGGCCGGGGATGAGTACACCTTCGATGGCAACGAACTCCCCTCGGCCCCCAATCTGACCTATAACCTGGTGGCCCGTTACTACCAGGGTCTGGGAGATCGCGGGGAGCTGACTTATCAGGTGGATTACAGTTGGCAGGACGATCATTTCCTGCAGATTGAAAATGATCCCTACTCGAAACAGTCGGCCTACGGACTGGTCAACGCCAAGCTGAGCTGGATGTCCCCCGAGGGCACCTGGACGTTGGCGGCTTTTGTGACCAACCTGACCGATGAAGAGTACTTCACCTATCAGAACACTCTGGGTTCCGATTGGGGTTACGGTGTCTGGGGTAAGCCGCGTATGGGCGGCGTGCGTGTGGGGTGGAAGTTCTGAACGCGCCGGCCGGTCAATTCTCGGCCAGATAACGCATCAGTCCATCGGGGTGGTCGGTAAAGATGCCGTCCACCCCAGCTTCCATCAGGCGGCGCCAGTCTTTGGGGTGATTGGCGGTGTAGATCCACACTTTCCTGCCGCGCTGTCGAATATCCTCAATCAGCGCTTCGGGCATGAAGTCCTGACTGAGGTGCACGCTGTACGCATCGATCCGATCCGCGCTCTGCGCAAGATCCAGCGGTACGCCGTAGAGTAGCAGCCCGCGCCGGACCTCGGGCAGGCGTTGCTGTAACTGAGCCAACTGGCAGTGATCGAAGCTCGAGACGATCCAGGAATCGTGGCTCTGACCGGTATTCTGGCGGTGGGCAGTGAGAATGCGCACCAGGGCGTCCACGCAGTCCGGGCCTTTCAGTTCGATATTTAGCAGGGCGCGCTCACCAACCAACTCCAGTACCTGGCTGAGCCGGGGCAGGTGCTCACCATTGCTCAGGCGCAGGGCTTCGAGGTGATCCCGCGACAGATCGGACAGGACCTCATAGCCGGCAATCTCACGCCCCAGACGGCGGTCGTGGGTCACCCACAGCTCGTCGTGTAACTGCCACACATCAATTTCAATCGCCGGTGCGCCCATGGCCAGGCTGCGACGGATGGCCTCCAGGCTGTTTTCCGGCCCGGGCCCACCCCGGTGTGCGATACATAGCATAGTGATTACCCCGTGGTGGATTGCAGCTGTTGCTCCAATTGGGAGAGGCGCTCGGGCGTACCCACATCACTCCATTGGCCGTGGTGCACCCGACCTTCCAGTTGTCCGGCCTCGATGGCGGGGCGCAGGGCTTCCAATAGCGGAAACACCGACCGGCGCTCGGGGTAGCGGGCCACCAGCGCCGGGCGCAGAAGGCTGACCCCGGCAAAGGTATAGCGCTCGGCGTCTGTCGCCAGGCCAACCCGCGAGGCGGACAGGCTGAAGTCGCCTCGGGGGTGAAATGTCGGGTTTGGGACCAGCAGCAGCCGGCCCAGAGCGGAGTCGGGCAGGATGGGCTCGGTCAGTGTCGGTAGCGGAAAGTCGGTCCAGACATCGCCATTGATCAGCAGGAAGGGCGCCTCGCCCAGCAGAGGCAGGGCCCGGTAGATGGCGCCGCCGGTTTCCAGGGGCTCGGGTTCGCGAGAATAGTGTATCGCCAGGCCAAAACGGTTGCCGTCTCCGGCAAACTGCTCGATTTTTTCGGCCAGGTAGGCTGTGTTGATGATGACCTCGCGTACGCCGGCTTGTGCCAGTGCCTCCAGGTGGTACTGCAGCAGTGGCTTGCCGCCCACCGCCAGCAGGGGCTTGGGGGTGTGGTCGGTGAGCGGGCGCATGCGCTTGCCCAGCCCGGCAGCGAGGATCATGGCTTTCACGGGGTGGTCTCGCCCGCCAGCCGATAGTCCTCGTACCACGACTGGCTCTGGGCCTTGGGCAGCACCTTGTGTTCAAACCAATAGCGAAAATCGGCCAGCTCGGGGTAGTGGCTGGCCACTTCGAGCACATAGCGAATGACCAGGGGCAGGTGTTTCAGATACTGGGGCTTGTCGTCGCGCAGGGCGAGGCGGGAGAAAATGCCCAGCACTTTCAGGTGTCGCTGCAGCCCCATCCAGTCGAACCACTGCAGGAACTGGCTCTCGGTGACGTCCTCCAGCAACCCGATGCCGCAGGCCATATTGCCGTAGCCCAGGGCCCACTGGCGGATCTGGTCGGCGGGCCAGCGGATGTAACAGTCGCGCAGCAGGGACACCAGGTCATAGGTGATCGGGCCCCAGACCGCATCCTGAAAGTCCACGATGCTCATACAGCCGTCGGGCCGGATCAGCAGATTTCGGGAGTGGTAGTCCCGGTGCACGGCCACCTGGGGTTGCTCCAGGGCGCTCTGTTCCAGGCGGTCAAAAACCTCTTCCAGCAGTGAACGCTCTTCGGAGGAAAGATCCAGCCCCAGCATGCCCTCGAGGAACCACTCGATAAACAGGTTGAGCTCCCGGCGCAGGAAGGCCTGGTCGTAGGGCGGGAAATGTTCACTGCCGGGAGTCTGCTGCAACGCGAGCAGTTGCATCAGCGCCTCGCCGTACAGGGCGGTGGCGGACTCTGGCTGCTGGCGCAGTGCGCGGTGCAGCAACCGGTCGCCAAAATCTTCCAGCAACAAAAAGCCGTTTTCGGGGTCTACCGAGGCGACCTTGGGAACCGCGATGTGGTGGTTGAGCAAGTGCTGGGACAGCTCGGCAAAGCGGCCAGCGTTCTCCTGCGGAGGCGGGGCGTCGACGGCCAGCAGCGAGGGCTCGGTGTTCAGGCGGTAGTAGCGGCGAAAGCCCGCATCACCGTTCAGGGGCGTGAACTGCAGCAACTCCGGTGAGCTGTGGGCGTGCAGCTCGGCCAATTGGGCTCTGGCCCAGTGTTCCAGTTGGTCCTGTCGAGCCGCGAGCGGGTCGGTCATGGGGCGTCCTCGTTATTGTGGATACTGCGTACTGGAATTCTAACCCGGTTTGACCGCAAGAAGTCAAAGCCGGTAGCCGGAAAAAGGGTTGAATCCCGGGCTTTCATTCCATGACCGGGCTTATTCAAGTAGAATTCCCGGCGTTTCGCACGGTTCCTGTCACTGGCCCACATCAGCCTGAGGTACCCAGGCAACGAGCCAGGTCGATATCAAGGCCAGGTCAATATCCAGATAGTCCCAACACCGAGATCGTTAGCTACATGGATTCAGTCTATTCGCTTTTTCGCTCAGCAGGGTCCGAGGTGGGCCGTCGCTGGCTTTGCTGTCTGGTGCTGGCGGCCAGTCCTCAGGTGCTTGCCCAGGCGGGTGCTGACGGAGCCCGGGAGACCGAAGAGCGTGACGCAGAGGCCAGCGATCTTGACTGGGTGCCCGCCGAGGCGTTGACCGAGGCCCAGAAAGCGACCCTGCCCACCGGCTGCTGTGGGGCCTATATGGCGCCTGCGCGCGACGATGCGGACGCCCAGGTGCCGCCGGATGAGGCGGCCACCCGACTGAGCGCGGATCGCTCCGAATCCCGCGGGCAGACCCACCACACCCTGGAGGGTGATGTCAGGGTAAGCCAGGGAACCCGCAGCCTGCGGGCGGATCGGGCGGAAGTGGACCAGACCACCCGCGATGCCCAGGTGTCCGGGGATATCCAGATCCGGGAGCCGGGTGTTCTGCTGCGTAGCGAGTCGGCCCAGATGAACCTCGACAGCGGTGATGCCGAGCTCGACGACGCCCGCTTTGTGCTCTACGAAAGTCGGGTGCGGGGGAAAGCCGATCGGCTGACCAAACTGGGCGATCATTTTATCGGTCTGGAAGACAGCGCCCTGACCACCTGTGAGCCGGGCAGCGATGCCTGGAGCCTGAAAGGGCAGGCGATCAACATTTATCCCGAACGCCACTATGGCACGGCCAAGCACGCCCGCATGGAAGTGTTCAATGTGCCGGTATTCTACGCCCCCTACCTGCGCTTTCCGATCGACGATCACCGTCAGACCGGGTTTCTGTTCCCTTCACTGGGGGAGAGCCGACGCAACGGGTTCGAGGCCTCGATTCCGTTTTACTGGAATATTGCCCCGAACCTGGATGCGACCATTACGCCGGAGTACATGTCCAAGCGCGGAACGCTCTGGGGGCTGGAAACCCGACATCTGTCCCGGCACTTTGAAACCCGGGTGAGCGGCGGTTTTCTGGACGAAGACGAGAACCCCTACAGCGGGGCGCAGCGGGATGTGAGCGATGAAGAGGGCGATGACCTCAACCCCTACTTCGGCGAGTCGCGCTGGCAGTATCAGATACTGCAGCAGGGCGGTGCGGGGCAGCGCTGGAGTACGGAAATCGACTACACCGCAATCAGCGACAACGATTACCTGCGCGACCTGAACAGCAGCGGTCTGGATGTAAACCGGACCGCCCAGGTGGCCAAGCGGGCCCGGGCCGCCTACCAGGGGGATCACTGGTTGCTGGGCATCAAGGGCGAGGAGCTGCGCGCGCTGAGCACCGCCAAATGGCCGCACCGGGAACTGCCCCGGATCAATGCCGACGGTCGCTACCAGTGGGGCAACTGGGTTCTGGGGCTGGACAATGAGTACACCTACTTTGACGTGAACAGCACCTTCGAGAATGATAACCCGGAGTTCATCGATAACCTGCTGGTGGGTGAGCGGTTCCGCACCGATTACAGTTTGACCTGGGACAAGGACTGGGTGTGGGGCTTTTTCAAGCCGAGCGCGATTGTCAAAAGTCTGAGCTATCAACTGGACGAAGATCGATTGGCGGAAGGGGCTGAGCCCGACCCCAGTCTGGTGGTACCCCAGGGCACACTCGATATGGGGCTGTACTTCGAGCGGGATGGCCAGCTGTTCGGCAAGGGGTTCCTGCAGACGCTCGAGCCCCGGCTGTTCTATTTTTACAGTGACTTTGAAGATCACAGCGACCTGTTCGGCGTGAGCCGGAACAATCGTCCGGTGCTGTTTGATGCCAAGCCGCTGACTTTCCAGTACAACCAGCTGTATCGCACCTCCCGTTTTGCCGGCGGGGACCGGATCGAAGACGCCAATCAGCTTTCCGTGGGGCTGACCAGCCGGTTTATCGACCCCCTGACCGGGGTGGAGCAGATGAGCCTCAGCGTGGGGCAGATTTTCTATTTCTCCGATCGCCGGGTCGGTCTGAACACCCCAGACCTTGAGTATGACCCCGAGGAGAATCCGGACGCGGAGCGCCCCGAGGAGACCTACGAGCGTTCCGAGCTGGCCGGTCAGTTCACCGCCCGGGTGGGCGATCGGCTCAACATCAACGCCAATGTGGCCTACAACGAGTTTGAAAGCCAACTGGGCAGCGCCAATGCCAGTATCCGCTATATGGACCAGGCCGACCGGATCATGCACCTGGGCTACCGCTACACTCACCGGCCGCCCTCTCCGGGCCTGGAAGACCCGACCGCGGTGCAGGAGCGGGCCCTGGATCAGGTGGATTTTGCCTTCCACCTGCCTGTGGCGGCGCAGTGGAGCCTGGTCGGGCGCGCCAATTATGACTTTACCTATGAAAAGGAACTCGATACCTTCGTCGGACTCGAATACAACGACTGCTGTTACCGGGTCCGGCTGCTGGCCNGGCGCTGGCTGGACTTCGACNACACGCCGAACTTTCTGGAGCGGGTAGACGCTGACGATTACGANCAGAGCATCATTTTTGATTTTCAATTCAAGGGTCTGGGCAGCATCAACCGCAAGGTCAATGATCTGCTNGAGAAAGCCATTCCGGGCTACGGCGTCCNGGACGGTTCGATCCGCTAACCATTAGAGATAACTGACTGTTATGCAAGCAAACCGGATTACCCAACGTCTGATTCCCGCTGTTCTGGCGTTGTTGCTGGCCAGCCCNCTGGCGCTGGCAGAAACCGAAATGCTCGACCGCGTAGTGGCCATCGTCGGAGAAGACGTGGTGCTCGAAAGCGAGCTGGAAGAGCGGCTGGCGTCCATCAAGGCGCGTATTCAGCAATCGGACAGCAATCAGAATCTGCCCCCGGACAGCGTATTGCGGGACCAGATTCTGGACCAGTTGATTCTCGANCGTCTGCAGATGGAAATGGGGCGCCGGTTCGGCATTGAAGTGTCCGATCAGCAACTGGATCAGACCATCGCGCGCATCATGCAGACCAACAACCTGACCGAAGCNCAGCTGCGCGCCGACCTGGAAAGCCAGGGGCAGACGCTGGAGGGCTTCCGGGACCAGATTCGCCGGGANATGTGGGTCAACCAGATCCAGCAGGCGGTGGTGAACAGTCGGATCGACGTCAACCAGCAGGATATTGAAAGCTTCCTGGCCTCCACCGATGGCAAGTTTGCCACCTCCCCGAATTACCGCCTGGGNCATATNNTGCTCTCGGTGCCCAGCAGNGCCAGTGACGAAGAGGNCTCTGAGGTGCAGGAAGAGGCGGAGCGCATCCGTCAGGANCTGGTGGACGGNGCCGACTTTGANCAGATGGCCATCACCCACTCCAACGANGCCAACGCCCTGCAGGGCGGTGAAATTGGCTGGCGCAANCTGGAGCAACTNCCGGAGCTGTTTGCCGATGTGGTCGCGGGACTGGAAGAGGGNGATGTGTCCGAGCCGGTGCGCAGTGGTGCNGGCTTCCATATTCTGAAAGTNCATGAGACCCGCAGCAACACCGGCAACAGCATGGTGGANCAGACCAAGGCCCGACACATTCTGATCAANACCTCGGAAATNGTCGACGATGCCGCTGCCGAGCAGAANCTCACCGAGTTGCGCGAGCGGGTGCTCAACGGTGAGAGCTTTGCCGANCTGGCCCGGGAGCACTCCGAGGATATCGGCTCCATGCTCCAGGGCGGCGATCTGGGCTGGACCATGCCCGGNCAGATGGTTCCCGCCTTTGATCAGACCATGAACGAGACCGANGTNGGTGAGGTCAGNGAACCTTTCAAGAGCCAGTTTGGCTGGCACATCCTGANGGTCGANGATCGCCGCGAGCAGGACATGAGTGAACAGATGATCCGCAATCAGGCCGCAAACATGCTGCGCGAGCGTCGCTTCGACGAAGAGCTGCAGACCTGGCTGGCGGAAATNCGGGAAGAGATTTACGTGGAAGAGAAGTTGTGACCGAGGCTCGTAACCCTTTACGCCTGGCGCTGACGCCGGGCGAACCGGCCGGGATCGGGCCGGATCTGGCGGTCCAGTTGGCCCAGACCGAACGCGCCGATGAAATTGTGGTGATCGCGGACCCGGCACTGTTGCAGGACCGGGCCCGGCAACTGGGACTGCCTCTGACTGTCCGTGAATTNAATCCCGCCGATGTGGCGCAACCCCAGAGACCAGGGGAGCTGACCGTCGCTCCNGTGCCCCTGCGCGCGCCTTGTGAGCCNGGCGTACTGAACCCGGCCAACAGCGCCTATGTGTTGCAGACCCTGGACTTTGCCATCGCCGGCTGTCAGGCGGAGACGTTTCAGGGACTGATTACCGGCCCGGTGCACAAAGGGGTGATCAATGAAGCGGGTATTCCGTTCAGNGGTCACACCGAATACCTGGCGGACAAAACCGGTACTCCCCGGGTGGTGATGATGCTNGCCACCGAAGGGCTGCGAGTGGCGCTGGCGACCACACACCTGCCCCTGCGCGATGTTGCCGATGCCCTGAACGAAACGCTGCTTACGGAAGTGCTGGATATCCTGCATGGCGATCTGCAGCGGGATTTCGGTATCGCCGAGCCGCGCATTCTGGTGTGTGGCCTGAATCCCCATGCCGGCGAGGGCGGACACCTCGGGCGGGAAGAAATCGATCTGATCGAACCCGTACTGGAGAAGCAGCGGGCCAAAGGTCAGACACTGATCGGCCCGCTACCCGCCGATACCCTGTTTACGCCCAAGCACCTGGAGCAGGCCGATGCGGTAATGGCCATGTATCACGATCAGGGGCTGCCGGTATTGAAGTACAAAGGCTTTGGTCAGGCGGTGAACGTCACTCTGGGGCTGCCCATCATTCGTACCTCCGTGGACCACGGCACGGCGCTTGATCTCGCGGGCACGGGCCGAATCGATTCCGGGAGTCTGCAGACCGCGCTGGATTACGCGCGCACCATGGCGGCGGCCCGCTTCGGAGGTCGCTCATGAGTCGGCCGGGCAAGCAACGCATGGGCAACGGCGAGGCCCCCCACCGCGCCCGCAAACGGTTCGGTCAGAATTTTCTGGTGGATGGCAACGTCATCGATCGCATCGTTGGGGCCATCAACCCTCAACCCGGCGAGCTGCTGGTGGAAATTGGCCCCGGTAAAGGCGCGCTGACCGCGCGCCTGGCGGACAAGGCCGAACATTTACGGGTCATTGAGTTGGACCGGGACCTGGTGCCCTGGCTGAAAGTACAGTTTGAAAAGCACCCGGATTTTGAGCTGTTCCAGGCCGACGCGCTGAAGTTTGATTTCACTACCTTGATGAATGACGAGCAGTCGCTGAGAATTGTCGGCAATCTGCCGTACAATATTTCCACGCCGTTGATTTTCCATCTGCTCAGCTACGCTGGGCAAGTGAAAGACATGCACTTCATGTTGCAGAAAGAGGTGGTCAAGCGAATGGCTGCCGGCCCGGGTGAAAAAGCCTATGGCCGACTGGGCATCATGGTGCAGTACGACTGCCAGGTCGAACCGTTGTTTGAAGTACCGCCCGGTGCTTTCGACCCGGCGCCGAAAGTGGACTCCGCCGTCGTTCGGCTGACTCCCCACGCCCGGCGCCCGTTTACCGCCACCAACCGGAAGACCCTCTCCCAACTGGTCAATGTCGCCTTTCAGCAGCGGCGCAAAACCCTGCGTAACGCGCTGAAGAATCTGGTGGAGCCTGAGCAGTTGGACCAGCTGCCGGTGGATGCCAGTTTGCGTCCGGAAGCCCTGTCACTGGAAGACTACGTTCGCCTGGCCAACGCCATCGACACCTTGAATTCGGCGTCTTAGCCCCCACAGTAAGACGCAGTTTCCGCCTTCAAGGGCGTCGCCCTGGCGAGCCCGCACTCTGGAGTGGCCTGGTCCTATGACGCACAACATTCGGGTATCCGTAAAACCCGCCTACATTGAACAGCAGTCCCAACCCGCTGAACACCGCTTCGTGTACGCCTATACCATCACCATCGACAATCAGGGTGATGTGCCTGCGCAACTGATCGGTCGGCACTGGGTCATACGCGATGCCGACGAAAAGAAACAGGAAGTGCGTGGCATCGGGGTGGTCGGTGAACAGCCACACCTGCCGCCCGGCAAACGCTTTACTTACACCAGCGGTGTGATTCTGGATACCGAGACCGGTATCATGGAGGGCAGCTACCAGATGAAGACCGAGGATGGCCAACTGTTTGATGTGCCCATCCCTGCCTTCGCACTGGTACCGCCCCACGCGATTCACTGACCGGAGCGTTCATGAGTACCTATGCCATCGGGGACATTCAGGGCTGTCTGGGTCCGTTGAGACAGTTGTTGGATCAGGTCAACTTCGATCCCGCCGAAGACCGGTTGTGGATTGCCGGCGATCTGATCAACCGCGGTCCGAGCTCGCAGGAAACCCTGCGCTTTCTGTACCAGATGCGCGACCGCCTGACGGTGGTGCTGGGCAATCACGATCTGCACCTGATTGCGGTGGCGCGAGGACATCGCGCCCCGAACAATAAAGATACCCTCGAAGATATTCTCGGCCACGACGAGCATCCGGAATGGATCGAGTGGCTGCGTCAGATGCCGTTGCTGCATCACGATCCGACATTGAATTTCGTTATGACTCATGCCGGCATTCCTCCACAGTGGCATCTTGAGCGGGCCAAGGCCCACGCGCGTGAAGTTGAAGCGGTTCTGCAGAGTAGTCAGTTGGATGACTTTCTGGCCCATATGTACGGCAACGAACCGAGTCAATGGAAGCATAAGCTGTATGGTATGGATCGGCTGCGGATGATCACCAACTATTTCACCCGCATGCGTTTTTGCACGGCCGACGGTGATCTGGACTTGAATAACAAGGGGGAGGCGGGTTCTCATCCGCCCGGATTCGCTCCCTGGTTTGCACACCCGAAACACAAGTGTCGCAACGAACGGATTCTGTTCGGTCACTGGGCAGCCCTGGAAGGCAAGGCCGACGCACCCAATGTGTTCGCACTGGATACCGGTTGTGTCTGGGGCGGTTCGCTGACCGCGATTCGTTTGGAAGATCAGAAAACTTTTCGTTGTGATTGCTCGCTGTTAAAGAATTTGTGAACTGTGCACCAAAATTGCACAGGGAGTGTGACAAACTGAGCGCCGCCAATTAGAATGCGTCCCGCGCATCACCCGATGCGTTTCTGATTGGACAATTGATGTACACAAAAGGAGCACTCATGAAAATCAAATCTCTGGCACTGGCAACCGCTTTTTCCCTGACGTCCGGCTTGGCGATGGCAAACAGCTATCAGGCCGAAGTCGGCGCTAATTACACTGATGTCGAGAACGGCGACGGCGTTTTTGGCATGTATGGCGAGTTCCATTTCTCTCCGGTACAGACTCGCAATCACCCGCTGGCGGAAGCCGCTTTCCTTGAGCGCTCTTCCAATGTGTATGCTGCGGCAGACGACGACTTTGATGTGCTAACCATCGGTGGTGAGCTTTACGTTCCCGACACTATGTTTTACGTGGGTGGTCGTGTGACCCGCGTAGATAATGCGGCCGGTGATGAAACCACCGCTTATGCCACTCTGGGCCTGACACCGGTCGACGGTCTGTTGGTTACTACAGAGTTCTCTGAAGATGGCTACGATGCCAACATCAGTGCCAAGTACGTGACCAGCCTGGGTGGCGGTAACTTCGTCAACCTGGAAGGGACCTATCAGGATACTGATTTCGATGATGATATCCTGTCTCTGGGTGCCGATTTCTATTTCGATCGCACCTTCAGTGTCGGTGCTGGTTATACGGACTTTTTGGGTGATGATCAGTTTACCCTGCGTACTGAAAAGTTCTTCACCAACGAAATCAGCGGTCGCCTGTCGTTCACCGACTCCGACGCGGCTGGCAATGTCTTCACCATCGGCGGTGCCGTTCGTTTTTAAAAAAACAGAAACGATGGTGATGTCAAAAAAACCCGGCCTGGCCGGGTTTTTTTGTGTCTGAAGGTCGGGTTTCCCTTGCACTTGTGAGAACGCCCCGATAGATTTCCCCTACACCACTGACTTGGGGCGACCGTGGATATTGAATTGCTCAGAACCTTTCTGGAAGTGACCCAGACCCGACACTTCGGGCGTGCTGCGGATAAACTGTTTATTACGCCCGCGGCGGTCAGTGCCCGTATTCGTCAGCTGGAGCAGACCCTGGGGGTCACGCTGTTTTTCCGTACCCGGGGCAATATCCAGATGACCGCCGAAGGGGAGCGGCTGCTGCCGCACGCCCATCACCTGCTGGAGGCCTGGGCGGACACTCGACGCGAGCTGGCCCGGGAGGCCGAACCCGACCGCCACCTTCGCCTCGGTGCCACGCCGGGGCTCTGGCAGTTCCTGCTCGCGGGCCTGCCCGCCTGCCTGCAGCGGGAACTGCCCGATATGACCTTGCGCGCCGAAGCCTGGTCGCCCGACGAGCTGCTCGACCGGTTGTCGGCCGAGCAGTTGGATCTTGCATTGTTGTACGACCTACCGGGAGATGGCGCCCTGAAGTCCCGCCGTATTGGTCAGGTGCGCCTGGCTCTGTTCAGCAGTCAGCCGGATCTGGATGTGAAGGCTGCACTGGCCGACGGGTATGTTTCGGTGGACTGGGGCGCGGCCTTTGCCCTGTTTCAGGCCAAGCGCTTTGGCGAGGTGACGGCGAGCCTGCATACCAACCAGGCCAGTGTGGCGCTGGCGACTTTTCGCGAGCGAAGGGCAAGCGCTTACTTACCGGAAGAGTTGGCAGGCGAGGGGGTGTATCCGGTAAGGGGGGCGCCCGAGTTTACCCGGCCCCTGTATGCGGCGTTTCGACCGGAGCAGGAGTTCAGCCCCAGTGTGCAGCGAGTGCTGGATGTGTTGGTCGAGGGCGATGCACTATCGCCCTCTCAATCCTCTTAGAAATCGAGTTCCCAGAGATCGTCACAGCCGAGCTCTTCCTTCAGCCGACGCCGTTCCAACCGGTCTTCGATCTTCCGGCGCATATCCAGAATATGTTGGTTGGCCTCGCGGCCTGTCAGCTTCACCGGCTCCTCGTCGTTCTCGGCCTCGGTGGGCATATCGTTGATGTAGTCGGTATCGTCATCGGAATGATCAATGTTCACAGCCATGGACATCTCCAGCGTAAGAAATGACAATGCACAAGCGGGTTGTGTCATGAGCCAGTTGGTTCATGCCGCTAACCACCAGGCCATGTGGCGCTATTTACCACGGGGAGTGCCGATGGCAAAGCAAAAAAAATTTGCCGTCATCCCTAATTTTTCTGATCCTGAGTGAGCAGTGAGGAAATCAGTGGATATCCAGGACAAGACCGTGATCGGCTGGCGCGAATGGGTGCGGATGCCCGCCCTGGGCCAGGCCGAAATCAAGGCAAAAATCGACACCGGAGCGCGCACCAGTGCGCTGCACGCTTACTTTGTGGAGCCCTTTGAGCTGGATGGTCGCCCCTGGGTGCGTTTCGGGCTGCACCCCCGTCAGAAGGATACCGAGGTGCAGATCGAGTGCGAGGCACCGGTGATTGACCAGCGCCGGGTCACGGACTCCGGCGGTCACGCCGAAATGCGCTACGTCATCGCCACCACCATGGTGCTGGGGGATCAGGCGTTTGAGGCCGAGGTGACCCTGACCGACCGGGAGAATATGCTGTTTCGAATGCTGCTCGGGCGCGGCGCGCTAAAGCCGCGCTTTCTGGTCGATAGCGACCAATCCTTTCTGCTGGGGGGCTCGAAGTTCCAGCCCCCCGGTGAACTGAACCTTTCCTGATTTGAGCCATTGGACCATCTATGAAAATTGCCATTCTGTCGCGCAACCGTCGACTGTACTCCACCCGACGTCTGATTGAAGCCGCCGAGGAACGCGGCCACGAGGTGCGGGTACTGGATATCCTCAAGTGTTACATGGATATCACTCCGTCCAACCCGAGTATCTGGTATATGGGCGAGAAGCTCGACGGGTTCGACGCGGTCATCCCCCGTATTGGCGCTTCGGTGACCCACTACGGCCTGGCGGTGATCCGTCAGTTTGAAATGATGGGCGTCTACTGCCTGACCGAGTCGGTCGCGCTGGGGCGCTCCCGGGACAAGCTGCGGGCCATGCAGCTGTTTTCCCGCAAAGGGCTGGGCATGCCGCGCACCAGCTTCGCCTACCACGTGCACAACACCAAAGACCTGATCAAGCTGGTGGGCGGCGCGCCGCTGGTGGTCAAGCTGTGTGAAGGCACCCAGGGGCGCGGCGTGGTGCTGGCGGAAACCGCCAAGGCGGCGGAGAGTGTGATTGAGGCCTTCCGCGAACTGCGCGCCGAGTTTCTGGTGCAGGAGTTCATCAAGGAAGCCGGGGGCAGCGATATCCGCGCCCTGGTGATCGGCACCAAGGTGGTGGCGGCCATGCAGCGCACCGCCATGGAAGGGGAGTTCCGCTCCAACCTGCACCGAGGCGGTAGCGCTCAACTGGTCAAGCTGACGCCCTCCGAGCGCCAGACGGCGGTCAAAGCCGCCCAGACCATGGGGCTGTCCATCGCCGGTGTTGACCTGCTGCGCTCGAGCCGGGGCCCGCTGCTGATGGAGGTGAACTCTTCGCCGGGTCTGGAAGGTATAGAAGGGGCCACGCACAAAGATGTGGCCGGTGCGATCATCAAGTTTGTCGAGGAAAACGCCAAGCCCAACAAAACCCGCACCCGGGGCGGTAAAGGGTAACGTCTATGGCCAACTCCTCACCCGCCGCCAAAACCGACCCGGGCCGACGCGCCCGGGAAAAAAACCGCACCCTGGACATTGGTGGCGTCAAGGTGGCCCCGGGGGAGCGTACGTCGGTGGATATCCCCCTGGCCGCCATGTACACCCACTCGGATGTGGAGATGACAGTACACGTCATCAACGGTCGCCGGCCCGGTCCCTGCCTGTTTGTCAGCGCCGCCATTCACGGCGATGAACTCAATGGTGTGGACATCATCCGTCGGCTTCTCAACTACAAACAGCTCAACCAGTTGCGCGGTACCCTGATCGCGATTCCCGTGGTCAACGTGCACGGCTTTCTGAACCAGTCCCGCTACCTGCCCGACGGCCGGGACCTGAATCGCAGTTTTCCGGGCAGTGAGCGGGGCTCCCTGGCGGGGCGGGTGGCGAATACTTTCGTGGGCGATATCCTGAAAAACTGCACCCACGGTATCGACCTGCACACCGGCGCCCGCCATCGCAGTAACCTGCCCCAAATTCGCGCCGACCTGAGCTCGGACGAGACGCGCAATCTGGCCATGCAGTTCGGTGTGCCGGTAGTGCTCGATGCCAAGCTGCGGGACGGCTCAATGCGCGAGGCGGCCTCTGATATGGGCATTCCCCTGTTGTTGTATGAAGCCGGGGAGGCTCTGCGCTTCGATGAGCTGAGCATCCGTGCCGGTGCCCGGGGTATCATCAATGTCATGCGCGAGCTGAAAATGCTGCCCCAGCGCAAACGCCCGGCCAAAATCCCCCAGGCCGTGGTCGCCTCAGACAGCCGCTGGCTGCGCGCCCCCACCAGTGGTGTGATGCGCTCGCGGGTGCAGTTGGGGGCGCGGGTCAAGAAGGGCGATGTGCTGGGGATGATTGCGGACCCGTTGGGGCTGAATGAATCCCCGGTGCTGGCACCCGCCGAGGCCATCGTGATCGGCATGACCCACCTGCCGCTGGTCCACGAGGGCGAGGCGCTGTACCACCTGGCGAATTTCCATCGCCGCACCGGCAAGGTCGCCTCCGAGGTGCAGGGCTTCCACGAGCATTTCAGTGATCAGGAAGAAGAACCGTTCTTTATCGGATGGGATGATTCGTTGGAAAACTGAGTTTGGGAACGGCGGATGCGCGCTTCGCGCTTATCCGCCCTACGCNCATTTATACCGCTGCGCTCGGCCGTAGGGCGGATAAGCGAAGCGCATCCGCCGTTACCCANCCGCCANATCACGCCAACGCGTTCANCTTCACCACATTGCCGTCAAAGGCNAANTGCTTNCCCACNAANCGTGCNTCGAACTGCCGGGCGGTGAGNGGCTTGGAGAACAGGAAGCCCTGGCCCTGATCNCAGCCCTCATCACACAGCCANTCCGACTGAGCGGGCTTCTCNACCCCCTCTGCCACCACCGACAGCTGCATGTTGTGCGCCAGNCCAATGATCGACTTGGCAATGGCCGCATCGTTCGGGTCGCTCTGAATATCGTGAATNAAACTGCTGTCGATCTTCANCTTCTGAATCGGGAAGCGCTTCAGNTACGCCAGGGACGAATAGCCNGTGCCGAAATCATCAATCGCCAGATACAGCCCCATCTGATTGAGNTGCTTGAGCTGATTGATGGTCTCACCGGCGTGCTCCATGGCNCAGCTCTCGGTGATCTCCANCTCCAGATACTCCGCCGGTAAGCCGGTCTCCCGCAGAATGCTTTCCACCTTCTCCGGGAAATTGCGCTGGCGGAACTGGCGCGGTGACAGGTTCACCGCCATGCGNCCCACTTTCTTGCCCGAGTCCANCCAGCGNTTCTGCTGNTAGCANGCCTGGCGCAGCACCCACTCGCCAATGGGCGCNATCAGGNCGGTTTCCTCGGCCAGGGGAATGAAATGAGCCGGGGAGACCAGNCCGCGTTCCGGGTGTTGCCAGCGCACCAGCGCCTCCACACCCATCAGCTCGCCGGTTTTCAGATCGATCTGGGGCTGATAGTGCAGAATCAGCTGCTCCTGCTCCACCGCCCGGCGCAGATCGTTTTCCAGTAGCAGGTAGTTGACCGCCGTGGCGCTCATGCCCTTGGCGTAAAACTGACAGTTGTTTTTGCCGGCTTCTTTCGCCTTGTACATGGCGATGTCGGCGTTCTTGAGCAGCTCGTCGGTATCGGTGCCGTCATCCGGGTAGACACTCACCCCGATACTCACGGTGGTGGTGATCTCGTGACCGGCAATCTCCAGCGGCCGGGCCAGAGTCACCAGCAGCTTGTTGGCGATGAACACCACATCTTCCATGTCGTGCACGCCCTCGAGCACCACCACGAACTCATCGCCGCCCAGACGGGCGACGGTATCCATGTCGCGCACGCCTTCGTTCAGGCGCATGGCGATGGCTTTGAGCAGCAGGTCCCCGGAGTCGTGTCCGAGGCTGTCGTTGATGTTCTTGAACCGGTCGATATCCAGCAACATCAACGCCAGTTTGCTGTTGCTGCGTTGGGCTCGGGCCAGGCCGTGATAGATGCGATCGTAAAACAGGGAGCGGTTGGGCAGGGCGGTGAGCGAGTCGTGGAAGGCCATGTAGTTCAGGCGCGACTGTTGCTCGCGCAGAGCATTTTCCGCCAGCTTGCGCTCGGAGATGTCGGTGCAGATGGTACAGACACCGAACACATCGTTATTCGGGTTTCTGAGGGGGAACTTCACCATCAGATAGGTGTGCAGGCTGCCGTCCTTGTGCATCAGCTCCAGTTCGGTCTCGAAGGTCTGCTGCTTGTCCTGGGTGGCCAGGTCAATATCCCAGAGTGCCTGAGCCACTTCCTTGGGGTAGACGTCGAAGACGTTCTTGCCGACAAACCCCTGCTCGTCCACGTTCTGCAGCTGCTTGTAGTGCTCACTGGCGAGTACCACATTGCCGTTCAGGTCCTTGACCGAAATCAGGGCCGGAGAGTGGTGCAGAATGGCGTGCAGGTAGGTCTCGCTGGCCCAGAGGGCCTGCTCGGCCAGGCGGTGGCGCTCGCTCTGCTCGTCGTGGCGCCACATTTCGATGATCTGTCGGGCCAGCAGGCCGCTGAAGGCCCATACGGTATCCAGCTCCTGAACGCTGCGCTCCAGGGCGGGCAGATCGTCCTGGCTTTCCAGATAGAAGGCGGCGATGGGCTTGTCGTGCTCGAAAATGGGGTAGAGATAAGCGGAGCGGGTGCCCTTGGGGGTGATGTCGTGACCCAGGCGGACAATGGCGCTGCTGTCCAGGGCAATGGGCTGTCCCTCGGCAAAGACGCGCTCGATCTGGTTGTGGGGAAAGCCTCGGAGCTTGTTCAGGGCAGTGGCGACGGTATCGATTTCGGGCTGTTTCTGGGCGTTCAGGCGGGCGATGGATTCGACGAAGAGTCGTCGGTCCCGCTCTATGATCAGCGCGGCCCGGCTCACCGCAGGCTTGGCCATGACCAGCTTTACTAGACGTTCGGCGATTTGTTTGTGGTTCAGGTCGGTGAACAATCGTTGGAAACGCTTGATCAGTTCAACCGCCGTCAATTTCGTCTGCATAGTCGCCCAGTTTGGGTGGTCTTCGTGGCTAACATCAAACCCGATCGCCGCTTATTACGGCGTGTCGGTTTCAGCTCCTTGTACAAGGCGCCTTGCTCCTGGTGATCTGGCTTGCGTTGCTTTACGTGCCAGATAGCGCCAATCTATTAAATTCTTTCACAATACGCAAGAAATCCTGACGCGCGTACTGATCGAATGACCCCAACGACCTGTTGTTCAGGTTATTATTTTTTTTCATAAGACCTGCATCATAAGCCGCCTTTGGCGCAAGAATCAAGGCCCGATTGGCGGCTGTTGCTTTGTTCAGGAGAGGATGGCCTTGAGCGCGGTGATCAGCGCCTGCATTTCGGTGTCGCTGCCGATGGAGATGCGCAGGTACTCGGACAGGCGGGGTTTGTTGAAATAGCGGACGATAATGCGGGCGTCGCGCAGTTGGCGGGACAGTTCGGCCGCGTCCTCACCCTCGGGAACGCGGGCGAAGACAAAGTTGGCTGCCGAGGGCNCGGTCTGGAAGCCCAGCTCCTGCAGGCGAGCCTCGGTCCATTCCCGGGTGGCGATGACCTGATCCCGGCACTGACGGAAATAGTCGTCATCCTCGATGGCCACAATGGCGGCGGCCTCGGCCAGGCGATCCACCGGGTAGGAGTTGAACGAATTCTTGACCCGCTCCAGCCCCTCGATCAGCTCCGCCGAACCCAGGGCGAAACCCAGGCGCAGGCCGGCCAGCGAGCGGGATTTGGACAGCGTCTGGGTGACCAGCAGGTTGGGGTAGCGGTCCACGAGTTGCGCCGCGCTCTCGGCCCCGAAGTCGACATAGGCTTCGTCGATCAGCACAACGCTATCGGTGTTCTCTTTCAGCAGTGCCTCAATATCGCTCAGGGGCAGTGCTCGCCCGGTGGGCGCATTGGGGTTGGGGAAGATGATGCCACCGTTCTCTCGCCGNTAGTCGGCCAGATTGATGCTCAGGTCGTCGGCCAGGGGCAGCATTTCATAGTCGATGTCGAACAGNTGGCAGTANACCGGNTAGAAGCTGTAGGTGATNTCCGGGTAGAGCAGGGGGCGCNNCTGTTTGAAGAAGGCCATGAAGGCAAANGCGAGCACTTCATCGGANCCGTTGCCNACGAAGGTCTGTTCGGGCTTGAGCCCATAATAATCGGCGATGGTCTGTTTGAGGGCGCTGGAGTTGGGGTCGGGGTAGAGGCGCAACTTGTCGATGGCCCCATCGGTCAGCACGTCCCGCACCCGGGGGGAGGGCGGAAACGGACTTTCGTTGGTGTTGAGTTTGATCAGCCCATCAATTTTGGGCTGCTCACCCGGCACATAGGGCTCAAGCTCACGGACCCGCTCACTCCAGAAACGCGACATGTAAAGACCTTCTTTGGGTTTACGTCAAAACCGCCATTATACATGAGGTGCTCGTTGATTCGTGGCTCGTAGGAAACGCATGTCGTGCCACTTTGGGGTAGCACGGTAGTCGCATCACGTCCGGGCCGGGAAGGGGAAGCCCTTTCAAGACACGCCGTAAACCCGGTCCCTACGCGCTCCCGGCGCTTCGGGACACTTCCCACATCCATGTGGGTCGTCCACGGGGGC
>NZ_NZQP01000049.1:0-38520 GCF_002695945.1 Marinimicrobium sp.
CACCTCCAATGCTCTCGGTTCTTCGCACCTTGCTGTTACAGCAAGTTACCGAGTTATGAGGGTCCCCTTTCTTTTTTCTACCTTATAACTGACTACTCGAACTCAACGAATTCACGGCACGCTCCCGCAGGTCGGGTTAGCGAAGCGTAACCCGACAGCAACCACCAACACCAACTCGTAAACCACGGAGGGTTTATGCAATACCGACGTTATTATCACCCCGGCGCTGCCTATTTCTTCACCGTCGTCACCGCAAGACGACGCCCTCTATTTGATCATCCCAGTGTTGTTGGCCTACTCAGACAGCGTATTCGACAGGTCAAAATCCAATACCCGTTTGTTCTCGACTCAATAGTCGTACTACCGGATCATCTACACTGTATCTGGGTTCTACCTGAGGATGACAGTGATTTTTCAATCCGTTGGCGCCTGATAAAGTCGGGACTAAGTCGAACACTTCGGGAGTCCTTTGGTTTGACCGGACCGTTCTGGCAGTCACGTTTTTGGGAGCATTTTCTGAGAGACGAGCGGGATTGGCAGAGGCATAGAGATTACATACACTTTAATCCGGTTAAACATGAATTGGTGAGACGGGTGCGGGACTGGCCGCATTCAAGTTTCCATCGGTTTGTAGAGCGAGGAGAATATCCTGAGGACTGGGGCGGCGTTGTGCCGGATCTTAGGGGAGTGGGAAAGGAGTGAGTTTTGAGTGTGACGTTGTACGATGACGCTTTTGGCGTTTTTAGCTACTAACACCGTTGCTGTCTCCGTGGGCTGTCGGGTTACGCTTCGCTAACCCGACCTACTCGAACCTGAAGATTCCACGGCAAGTTCCAGTAGGTCGGGTTAACCGAAGGCGTAACCCGACAGCTGCTGCCTTTACGTGGATCAGGACTGTTTCTTGATCTTCTCGTCCTGAGTCAAACCTTCAACGACCTCAATGTGGATGCCGTTGGATAGCCCCACCTCGACGGGGCGTTTTTCAAACACCTGATCGGCGGTTTCGACTTCGACAAAATACTCATCGCCCTCAATGATCAGATTACCCTCGTTGATGGCCAACACGTCTTTGCGTTCGGCCAGAACAATATCCGCATTGGCACTGTAATTGGCTCGTAGAAACACCTGGTCTTCCAGGGTCACGGCGGCGCGGATTTCGAATTTGATAGTGCCCTGATCTTCTTCACCTTTAGGAGCAATGTGCTCCAGGGTCGCATCGAAGGTCTCGTCCTGCAGCGCGCCCACATGCAGAATCAGTGACATGCCCTCTTCGATTTTACCGACTTCCGCTTCGTCCACCTTGCNNTCGAAAATCATATCGCTCATGTCGGCCATCACGGCGANCGGTGTACCCGCTCCGTAGGTGCTGGATTCAACGATAAACGCACCTTCCTTATTGGGAATATCCAGGATCATGCCATCGACCGGTGCGCGGATNACGTTGGACACCANATCGGAATCGCTGGTGGCGCCCTCGCTGATCAGCAGCANGTGATTNTCNGCCGAGCGAACCGNTTCGCGCTTGAGCTCGTAGTCCAACTGGAACCGGCTGAATTCCGAGGCGGGAATCAGNCCGCTTTCAAACAANTTGCGCTGTCGNTCCAACTCCTCTTCAGCGTTGGCCAGGCTGATCCGTGCGGAGTCGAGTTGGGACTCGGCGTTGTTCAGCATCACCATACTGGGNGCCAGGGTGATGCGCGAAATCAGATCGCCCTTGCGNACCGTCTGTCCGGCNGTGACATACACGGTGTCCACCACGCCGGACACCTGGGAGGTCACGTTGACCTCCTTGCGGGGAACCACCCGGCCGGTGGCCACGGTTTTCTGGACAATGTCCATNANCGCAGGCGCGTCCGTTTCGTAGGTCACCGGCTTGGCCTGGGATTTGTTGTACAGAAATACCGCCGTGCTGATAAANATCAGTGCGATAAACCCGAGCAGAAGAACTGTGAATACCTTTTTCATGGTGACGATCTCGTAGTGAAGCAAACGTGAAANTTATTCGTCCTGAAGGGCCGCGATCGGATTGACGCTGGCCGCTTTGGCGGCGGGGAGCAACGCCGCAATGACCCCGGAAACGATCAACACGGCCAAGGCCATCAGCGCTGTGGTGAAATCCACTTCCGGNTTGCTGAACATGCCGGCCCGGCCGCCGCTGGCCGCGAGNAGGGCATTGACGCCCTCCAGCAGCAGGACGCCCGCCACCAGACCGGTGTAGCCGGCCACGGCGGTAATGAAGATGGACTCCTGCACGATCATGGCCACGATNGACGTAGGTGTTGCGCCCAGCGCCTTGCGCAACCCGATTTCCCGGGTGCGCTCCCGAACCACGATCAACATGATGTTGCCCACACCCAGGGCGCCGGCCATGATGGTGCCGATGGCCACNAACCANCTGAANACCTGAATGCCGGTGAACAGCCCGTTNATCTTGTCGAACTCGGTCTGCAGNTTGAAGCTGCCCAGCACGCCGACATCATCGGGCGCCACCTGCTTGCGTTCGTGCANANANGNTTTGACCTGCTGCTCGACGTNGGCGGCGTGAACGCCCGGCTTGGGGATNACCACCATGCTGCCNATCCAGGCGGNCTGGTTGAAGGTCTGGCGCAGCGTATCGTTGGGCATGTAGATNCGCTCTTCCTCGCTGCTGTCGGGCTCGGTCGAGGTGCTNGCGTANACNCCCACNACCTGAAAGCTGATGCCATCNATGGTCAGATACTGTCCGACNGCCGCTTCGCCCGGCGCGAACANNTGGTCCTTGACCCGTTGNCCGATGATCACCACTTTGCGCCNTTCCCGNTCGTCGAGCGTGTTCAGNTANCGCCCTTCCACAACCCGCTGNCNANANATNCCGGCCATNCCGGCCATNGCGCCCTGNACNGAAAAACTGCCACTGTTCTGTTCGTACACGGTNTAGGCCGGTGAACCGCCCCAGATGCCCACACTGTTCTGNGGNTAGAGNCGATCGACGGTGGGAATATTGTCGCGAATNGCCGGAAGATCGTCGGGTCGCAGTATGATCTGNCGGCCNATGGGCATGCCNTGATANGGNACNTGNGTNCGTCCCTGNGACCAGATCCACACNGCATTGGGNACGCCGCGAAANCCNTCCATCACGCCGTTCTCGAGTCCCTTNCCCGCGCCGAGCAGNACGGTCAGCATGAAAATGCCCCAGAACACCCCGAAGGCGGTGAGCCCGGTGCGCAGTTTGTGCTGGCGCAGGGTGATNAAAATTTCCTGCCACTTTTGGGTATCAATAATCACTGGTGGCTACTCCGCGCGCATGGCTTCAATGGGCATGATTCGGGCCGCTTTCAGCGCCGGNACCANACCNGCCAGGGCACCCACAATCACCAGCAATACGATGGCNGTNATCGCNGCCTGGAAGTTGACTTCCGGGTTCTGAAAGAACGGCAGGTTGGCGCCCACNGAGCGCANNCCNAAGGCCATCAGTTCGATCAGNCCCACGCCCAAGACCAGNCCGGCATAGCCGGCGATACTGGTGACCAGAATGGATTCCAGCAGCAGCGTNTTCACAATATTGAACGGCGTTGCGCCCAGGGCTTTGCGAATGCCGATNTCCCGGGTGCGCTCTTTTACCGTAATGATCATGATNTTGCTNACACCNACAATACCGGCGGTGAGCGTGCCCAANCCGACAAACCAGATGAANGCATTGATNGCNAGGAAAAGCCCGNTGACCATTTTTGCGGGGCCGGCCATNTTGAANGACTGGATNGCCCGNCGATCNTCCTCNGCCACCTGATGACGCTGNTTCAGCAGCTCAATNACCTGTTGTTCCACCTGNACACCGTCGTAGCCGGGTGCNGGCCGNAGCCACAGTGTCTGAATGTTGTCGCCGCCNCCGAAGACNGTGCGATAGGTGGTATCGGCAATNTAGATGCGCTCGGANTCCTGGCCGCGGTTGTTNCGGTCGTAGAACACACCCACNACNGTCAGNACNACGTTGTTGACNGTNACNTCCTNGCCNACCGGGTNNGNNNCGGGGCCNAACANNCGCTCNACNACNGTGCGNCCNAGCAGANAGGATTTGCGCAACTGNGCCTGNTCNAGACGGTTCANNTCGCGNCCNAAGTCGAATGGNTCCACGCCTTTGATGCGGAAAAAATCATCGGGGATACCGTGCAGGGAAAAACTGCCGGTTTTGTTNCCCGCACGAATACTGGCGTTATTGATGCGGTTTTCCGANGCGATAAACCCGACGCCGGGGACCTGACGNTTGATGGCNGACAGATCGGCGGTGGTGAGCTGAATGCGCCGACCCACCGACATGCCCTGNTGGGCCACCGAGGTCGCCCCGGACCAGATCACCACAAAATCGCGCACGTCGGTACCGAAGCTGTCGTACACGCCGTTCTGCATGCCCCGGCCNGCGCCGAGNAGCAGGATCAGCATGAAAATACCCCAGAACACGCCGAAGGCGGTGAGCGCGGTGCGCAGNTTGTTCTGNCGCAGGGTGTAGAGAATTTCCTGTAATCCGTCCATGTCTNGCCTCGGNGNTCAGGCGTGTTCGAGGGCTGATNTGTGCAGATCGGCGGCGGAAATAATCTGGCCGTCTTTGAGCACAATCTGCCGCTCGGTCTGGTTGGCGACATCCTNTTCATGAGTGACGATCACGATGGTGTTGCCCAGGCTGTGCACTTCCTTGATCAGCGCCATGATGTCCTCGGTCGTTTTGCTGTCCAGGGCGCCGGTGGGCTCATCGGCGAGAATGACTTTGGGCTGGGTGACCAACGCCCGGGCAATGGCCACCCGCTGCTTCTGGCCGCCAGAGAGTTCGTTGGGCATGTGCAGGGCGCGGTCACTCAGCCCCACCATCTCCAGATAGCGGGCGGCCGTCCGGTTGCGCTCCTTGCGCCCGACATTCTGGTAGTACAGTGGCAGGGCCACATTCTCCAGGGCATTTTTGAAAGGCAGCAGGTTGAATGACTGAAAAATGAAGCCGAGCAACTGGTTGCGCATTTGCGCGGCGGTCTTCTGTTTCAGGTGGCGAATTTCCCGCCCGGCAAGGAAGTAGTCGCCCTCATCGTGAGTATCGAGAATCCCCAGAATATTCAGCAGGGTGGATTTGCCTGAGCCCGACGAACCCATGATCGACACCAGCTCGCCCTCGCGAATGTGCAGGTTGATGCCCTTGAGCACATGCAGGCGCTGGTCGCCGGTGGCGTAGTACTTGTGAATATTATCGAGTTTGATCATGACGCTGTCCGCAAATTGGCTTCCTGGCTAGATAGCCCAGACTGATACCTTGATGCCGACCGCTCCGAAAGGCCGGCGGCTGGCTTACCTGTTGTGCTCTGGGTTAGGACGCGAGCGGCAACGGGTTTGGATTCACAGTGGGCTGATTATTATCATCCGGTCAGCGAGACTATATCCCTTTTGGCTCAAACTAACCAGTGAGCACTAGTGGAACAGCCGCCAGTGAATCAGCGCCGTCCCGAGGGCCGCCACCAGAGCGGTACCGATCAAATTGAGCGCTAAACCGGCGGATGCCATCTGTTTGATCGATAGCTGGTTTGAGCCAAACACAATGGCATTCGGCGGGGTGGCCACCGGCAGCATGAAGGCACAGCTCGCGGCAATCGCGGCGGGCACCACGAGCGCCTCCACCGGCAGACCCAGGGCGATGGCCAGCGCGCCCAGCAGAGGGAGAAAGGCCGCCGTTGTCGCGGTATTGCTGGTGATTTCGGTCAGAAAAATGATGGTTGCCGTCACGGCCAAAACAATGACCGCGGTAGGCCAACGATTCAGCGTTTCAAGGCCCGAGGCAATGGCTTGGGCGAGCCCGGAATCCTGGATGATACCGGCCAGGGCCAGCCCGCCACCGAACAGCAGCAATACCCCCCAGGGCAGTTTCTGGCTGGATTCCCAGTCCATCAGGCGTGAGCCCTTCCCATCACCGGCGGGAAGCGCGTGCAGTGCAATGGCACAGGCAATGGCAATGCTGGTGTCGGTGAGCGAACCAGCGGGGAATACTCCGGCCAGCAGGGGCTGAAAAATCCAGGCCACCGCCGTCACGATAAACACCCAAGTGACCCGCTTTTCCATCCGCGTCATGGGCCCCAGCTCGTCGAGGCGCTGCCGGAACAGGTCGTGATCGGTTTTGTGATGCGGGGCGTCGCCGGTGCCGGCGGTCCGTCCGCGGGCCACCACATGGGCCAGCCACAGCCAGGCCGCCATCAGCATGGTCAGGCTGACCGGCAAGCCGATGATCATCCACTCGCCAAAGCCCAGTTCGATACCGTGTTGTTCGGACAGATAGGCGGCCAGCAGAGCGTTTGGCGGGGTGCCGATCAGAGTGGCAATGCCGCCGATACTCGCGGAATAGGCAACGGCAAGCAGCAGGGCTACGGCGTAGGGGTTGCCCGAACGGGCATCATCGACCCCTTTTACCTGAATGACCGAGAGCGCGATGGGTAGCATCATGATCGCGGTGGCCGTATTGCTGACCCACATGCTCAGAAAGGCCGTGGCCAACATGAAGCCCGCCAGTTCCCGGGCCGGTGTGCCGCCCATGGTGGACAGAATCCGCAGTGCCATTCTCTCGTGCAGACGCCAGCGTTCCATGGCCAGGCCCAACACAAACCCGCCGAGAAACAGGAAGATCAGCGGGTGGGCATAATCGCGGGTTACCGCACCGGGCTCGACCAGACCGAGCAGTGGGCCGAGCACAATCGGCAGCAGCGCGGTGGCGGCCAGAGGCAATGTTTCGGCAATCCAGAACACGGCCATCAGCCATGCCAACCCCAGAGCGCGCCAGGCCTCGGTGGACAGACCGCCGGGGGCCGGAACCAGGGCCACCAAGAGCACGCCGGTGATCCCGAGCAGTAGACTGAGCCATTTTCCCTGGGTGGGTCGGATATCGGGCAAGATAGGCCTCTTTGAGTGGTTATGACCGGACATTGATTTTTCCTTTGGCATAGCGCCAAAAATGCACTAGCCTTAGAGGCTGTAGCCCGTTTTCAGCACAGTCTGGACGGGCCCTCCGGGCGAGAGCAGACCGCTGACGGCCCTCGAAGTATATACCTTGTATGCGCTTCGAGCCGTCTGAAGCAAGCCGGCGCTGGCGCCGCCCTATTCGATAAATGGCCAGCGGTGCTTTGGCAATGGCGACAAATGACCTCTCTGTGCAACAGCGCATACGCGCGCTGGAGAAGGAACTGGCAGAGCTGAAAGCCCAAGTGGCTTCTTCAGAGCCCGCCGGTGCGCTTTCCGAGGCGCAGGCATCGGATCGGTTGCCCAGCGCCCAGGATGCCCTGATTGCCGCCAAAACCCAGGCCGACCTGGCCAACCGCACTAAAAGTGAATTTCTGGCACGAATGAGCCACGAAATCCGCACGCCCATGAACGCCATCATCGGCCTGGGGCACCTGTTGGGCGACACCCCGCTGGACGACCAACAGCGCAGCTATCTGGACAGCATGGGCGCGGCGGCGGACTCCCTGCTTCATATCATTAACCAGGTGCTCGACTTCTCCAAAATCGAGACCGGTAAAATCGTCCTCGAATCCGCTCATTTCGATCTGGAGCAGGTGTTCGAAAAGCTCGCCCGGTTGTTCGAAGTCAGCGCCATCCATCGGCAGGTGGACATCACCTACGATCTTCACCCGGACGTGCCCCGCTTTCTCCGGGGCGATACCGCCCGCCTGAGCCAGATACTGAGCCATCTGGTCAATAACGCCATGCAATACTCCACCAGCGACCGGGTGCTGCTGAGCGTGCGTCAGACCCAAACGACGCCAGAGGGCGTCGAGCTGAAATTCTGCATCACCGATTTCGGTGTGGGAATGAGCCCGGAGCAGGTCGCGGCACTGGAAGCCAGTTTCGAGGCCATGGCCCGGGGCCCCCGGCAAGTGGGGGTGGCGACCAGCACGGGGTTGACCATCTGCTATCACCTGATCAAGCTCATGCAGGGCGAACTGGAAATCCAGACCGAGCCGGGCCAGGGCTGCCGGATCAGTTTTACCGCCCGGTTTGAGCACAGTCAGATCGGGGCCTGGACGCTGAAGGAGCGCCCGGATCAGTTTGAGCATCTTCGCGCCCTGATTGTCGATGATAATGCCCTGGCGCGGGAGATCATTGCACGAACCCTGCACAATATGCAGCTTCATGCCGACTGTGCAGCGTCGGCCGAGGAGGCGATTCACCAGTTACGCACGGCCGAACGGGCCGGCCGGCCCTACGATCTGGTGCTGATGGATTATCAGATGCCGGTAGTCAACGGCCTGGAGGCCACCGAAGTGCTCAAGGCAGATCCGGAACTGGCCCATACACCCCAGGTCCTGCTGATTTCATCCTACCACCGCGATGAAATTTTCGACGGCGAGCAGAATGCCGAACTGGTGGATGGGTTCCTGAACAAGCCCGTCAGCGAATCGCGGCTGTTTGACGCACTCAGTCAGCTGTTCAGCGGCCATCTCAACGCCCAGGCCACCAACGCGCCCGGCGCGGAGGTATCCCTGGCGGGGTTGAGTGTCTTGCTCGCGGAAGACAACAAGGTGAACCAGCAGGTGGCCCAGGGCATTCTGCGCAAGCGTGGTGCTGAAGTGACACTGGCCGCCACAGGCCGGGAGGCGCTGGATCAGTTCTATCGGAATGTGGATCATTTCGATGTCATATTGATGGACCTGGAAATGCCCGACATGGATGGCTATGAGGCGACCCGGCGGATTCGCGCCGGCGACCAGCGCCCGGACATTCCCATCGTGGCCCTGACCGCTCAGGCACTGCGGGGCGACCGTGAGCGCTGCCTGGCCGAGGGCATGAACGACTACATCAGTAAACCCATCAAACCGGCCCTGCTCTACCAGACCCTGTTCGAGGTGGTTCAGGCGGCAACCACACCCCAGGGCAAGTAATGGGCCTACGCTCAGACGTCATTGAACTCGATCATAGTGATGGCGGGCTCGACCGGAAACAGCTCAAGCGGCTCAAACAGCGTTTTCTCGATCTCAATCGGGTGCGCCACCGGCGCATGCTCGAGGGCCTGAGCGACCGTCAGCAGGACCTGGTGGTTCTGCTGCCGCTGCTGTTTCACGTCAACCACCCCATGTTGCCCGGTTACGTCTCTGGCACCACCCCCGCCGGTCTCAGCGGTTACGAACCCGACCGGGATCAGATCCGCCTCGCCCGGGGGTTGGCCCGCAGCTTCCACTATCAGCGCGACGTCAGCGCCCGCGCCTGTGACATCGACGCGCTGTTTGTCATGGGCAGCGTCGGCACCATCGCCCAGAGCGAAGGCAGTGACCTGGATGTCTGGGTATGCCACCGGCCGGGCCTGGAGCGCGAGGCGCGCGATCAGCTCCGGCGCAAGTGTCGCCAGCTGTCGCTCTGGGCGGAACAGCAGGTGCGCCTGGAGGTACACTTTTTTCTGATGGAGCCCGATCAGTTCCGCACGGGTCAGCTGGGCCAGCTGTCGGCGGAAGGCAGTGGCTCCGCCCAGCGGTTTCTCCTGCTGGATGAGTTCTATCGCACCGCCCTGTGGCTGGGCGGCAAGCTACCTTTGTGGTGGTTTGTGCCCGGTACCTGTGAGCGCGACTACGCCGCCTACACACAAACCCTGCTCGGGCAGCGGTTCCTGCGTGCCGCCGAGGTGATCGACTTTGGCGGCCTGCCGGACATTCCCACCGATGAATTCGTGGGCGCGGGCATCTGGCACCTCTATAAAGGCATTGAGTCGCCCCACAAATCGGTCTTGAAACTGATGCTGCTGGAGGCCTATCTGCAGGGGCAGGATCGGCGTCCGTTGGCGCTGACCTTCAAAGAGGCGGTGTATCAACAGGCGCCACACCCGGATCGCCTCGACGCCTATGTGATGATCTACCGGCGTTTGGAGCAGTACCTGATCGATACGGGTGACGTAGGAGACCGCCTCAACCTGGCCCGCCGTTGCCTGTACTTTAAAGTGGACAAACCGCTGACCCGGCCACCCCGCAGTGGGCGCAAGTCCTGGCAGCGGGAGCAACTCGAGCAACTGGTGGCGGAGTGGGGGTGGAGCCACACTGAGCTTCAGCGGCTGGACCAGCGCCGGCACTGGAAGGTGCCTGATGTCATGGAGGAACGACGCCAACTGGTGGCGGAGCTCAGTGCCAGCTACCGGCTGATCAACGCGGTCAGTAAGGCGTCCACCGAAACCCGGATCAGCGATGACGAGCTGATGGTCCTGGGGCGCAAACTGCACGCGGCGTTTGAGCGCAAGGCGGGCAAGGTGGAGTGGCTCAACCCCGACATCTCCCAGGACATCGCCGAACCGGCGTTGATCTTTGTGGAAGAGCCGGACACGAGCCCCGAGGGGGCCCGCTTCTGGGCCGTGTTTCGCAGCCGGGATGGCCAGCCGGACGGCCCGCCCCTCAAGCGCGCGCGCTATCTGGGGGAGCTGCTGCTGTGGACCTATGGCAACGGCGTGCTCGGCGCCGGTGCCTGGTTTGATGTGCAGGGCGAGCGGGTCAGCCTGACCGCCCCCCAGCGCCAGCAACTCTGGCAATGGCTGCATCAGTGGCTGCCCTTGCCGCTGGTGACCCGGGCCCACGAGCCTTTCCAGCGGGCCGCTCGCGCGGAACGCCTGCTGCTACTGTTTAATCTGGGCGTCGAGTCCCAGGCCAATCTCCACGAGCGGGGCCTGCAGATGCTCAGTGCCCAGCGCGATGCCCTGGATTTCAGCGGCCTGCGCGACAATCTGGTACTGACCCTAGATCTGGTCCAGATCAACAGTTGGCGCGAAGTGCTGTGCCGTCACTATGACGACGATGCACTGATCAACGGTCTTCAGTATTACCTGCGCCTGGCTCCTCCGGGACGGGGGCTGGCCCCGCCGGAGGTGACCATCCGCTGCCTGGGAGCCCAGGGTAACCTGGTGGTACAGCGTCTGGAGGAGCTCTGGCAGGATCTGGTCGGCTGTTATTACTCCGGCACCCGTCCCGCCAGTAGCCGCTATGTGCTGGAAACCGCCGAAGGCTATGTGCTGATCCAGTTCCTCCAGCAACAACCCCACGTCACCCGTTATGGCAGCTACGATGCCCTGATCGACAAGCTGACCAATGCGCAACTGGAATACAGCCCCATCGTGGTCGATCGGCACGCCCTGAAAAATCGTCCTCTGAAACTGATGGCCGACCAGGCTCGCGAGCCGGGGGTCTATCTGTTTTATCAGGTGCAGGAAGAGGAGGCCGAAGTGACCTTGATTGATGAGCTGGGGTCTCTGCTGGTGATCCGGCTCTCGTTTTTCAGCCACACGACGCTTCTGCGTCCCCTGCATCATTTCCTGCGTTCCGTCGTGGCCCGTCAGAGCGCCAGCGCCGATCAGGGAGGAGACGCGACGCCCCCGGTTCGGCTGTTTGAGCTGTGTGGCCGGGTGGATCAGGGTCGCGGCTACCTGGAGGAACGTGCCAGCGCCGGAGACCTCAGCCGGTTGACCTTCACCAACATTCAGGTGATTGCCGAGCCGGCTCCGGACGGCGATATCCTGTACACCGTGTACTGTAACGACCGGGAGTTCTCCGCGCTGGATTATGGGGACGAGCTGTTCAGCGAAGTGGCGCGCTATATCTTGTCCATGCGTCGTGCCAAAGAGCGCTATCCCTGCTATATCACCGACCTGGACCTCAGTCAGTGCCGGGACCTGTTGGCGCCGCAACTGGGGCTTCAGCTCAGCCACTACCTGGACATCAAGGCCCAGCTGGAACAGCGGCTCAACAGGGCGCTGATGGATCTGTAAGCGCGTGTGTTAAAAACCGTGAGACCCGTGGAAATTTGTGCGGGCGCAGGGTAGGCTATGCCGGGGTTCGTCATACAAGTTGGGCGGCCTTCCCCAGGTGGTACCTATGAAGAGTCACCGAATCGCTCAGATCGGCAATTCGTATTAGCGATGTTTGATCCACCGGGTCAATAATATAACGAGACAGAGATGTAACTATGGCAGACAACCACTACGACGCAATTGTGGTCGGCTCCGGCATCAGCGGCGGCTGGGCCGCCAAAGAGCTGACCGAAAAAGGCCTGAAAGTGCTCCTGCTGGAGCGCGGCCGGAATATTGAACACGTCAAGGACTACAAGAACGCCACCAAGGAAGTCTGGGACTACCCGCACCGGGACAAGCCCACCCAGGAAATGATCGAAAACTACCCGGTCCTCAGCCGGGACTACCCGCTCAATGAGTCCACCTTCGGGATGTGGGCCGACGAGCAGAAAAACCCTTACATTGAAGAAAAGCGCTTCGACTGGTACCGCGGCTACCATGTGGGCGGTCGCTCCCTGCTGTGGGGCCGCCAGAGCTACCGCCTGGCGCCGGCGGACTTTGAAGCCAATGCCAAAGAAGGCATCGCCATCGACTGGCCGATCCGCTACAACGACATCGCCCCCTGGTACGACTATGTCGAGAAGTTCGCCGGCATCGCCGGAACCCGGGAAGGCCTGGACATTCTGCCCGATGGCCAGTTCCTGCCCCCGATTCCGCTCAACTGTGTGGAAAAAGACGTGGCGGCGCGTATCGAGAAGGCGTTCGGCGGCAAGCGGCACATGATCCACAGCCGGGTGGCCAATATCACCGAACCCAAGCCCGAGCAGGGCCGGGTCAACTGCCAGTACCGTAACAAGTGCTGGCTGGGCTGTCCTTTCGGCGCCTACTTCAGCACCCAGTCCTCCACCCTGCCGGCGGCCATGAAAACCGGCAACCTGACCCTGCGGCCCTTCTCCTTGGTGAAAGAAATCATCTACGACAAGGACAAAAAGCGGGCCAAGGGTGTGGAGGTGATCGACACCGAAAACAACCAGACCTACGAGTACACCGCCGACGTGGTGTTCCTGAACGCCTCGGCCTTCAACTCCACCTGGATTCTGATGAACTCCGCCCGGGATGTCTGGGACGGTGGTCTGGGCAGTAGCTCCGGGGAGCTGGGCCACAACGTCATGGACCACCATTTCCGGGCCGGCGCCAGCGGCCAGGTGGAAGGTTTTGACGACAAATACTATTACGGCCGTCGTCCCGCCGGTTTTTATGTCCCGCGTTTTCGCAACGTGGGCGGTGATCAGCGTGATTATGTACGCGGCTTTGGTTACCAGGGCTCCGCCAGTCGCCAGAACTGGGATCGCAACATCGCCGAGTTTGAGGTCGGCGCCGATCTCAAGCAGGCACTCAGCGAACCGGGCGCCTGGAACATCGGCATGATCGGTTTTGGTGAAATTTTGCCCTATCACGACAATCGCATCTCCCTGAACCACAGTGTCACCGACGCCTGGGGTCTGCCAGTGCTGGCGATGAACGTCGAGATCAAGGACAACGAAAAGAAAATGCGCAAGGACATGATTCAGGACGCGGTGGATATGCTCGAAGCCGCGGGTGTGAAGAATGTTCAGGGGGGCGACTGGGGCTACGCTCCGGGCATGGGCATTCACGAAATGGGCACCGCCCGAATGGGCCGGGACCCGAAAACCTCGGTGCTCAATGCCCACAACCAGGTGTGGGACGCGCCCAACGTCTACGTCACCGACGGCGCCTGCATGACCTCCGCCTCCTGCGTAAACCCGTCCCTGACCTACATGGCGCTGACCGCCCGGGCGGTGGACCACGCGGTGAATGAACTGAAGAAGGGGAATTTGTGATGAATCGACGTGAACTCCTCAAACTGATCACCGCCGCCACCGGCACCGCCATGATCGGCAGTACCGGGGTCATCGCCGGTTGCGCCTCCAAAGAGGAGGCGGCCCCGAGCCTGAGCTTCACCGAACAGGACGTGTTCCTGCTCGATGAAGTGGCGGAAACCATCCTGCCACGCACCGACACCCCGGGGGCCAAAGACGCCGAAGTGGGCCAGTTCATGACCGTGTTTGTCCGGGACTGCTACACCGAGGCCGAGCAGGCCATCTTCCACAGCGGCATGGAGCAATTGAACGCCGCGGCCAACGAGCAGTACGGCAGCGACTTCATGAACCTGAGCGGCGAGCAGCGCACCGAGTTCATTCGCGCGCTGGATGCCGAGGCAAAAGCGGTGGCCGCCGCCGGCACCACACCGCCGCACTACTTCACCATGATGAAGCAGCTGACACTGTTCGGCTTCTTCACCTCCCAGGTGGGGGCCACCCAGGTGCTGCGCTATATCGCCATCCCCGGCCGTTACGATGGTTGTATGCCGCACGAGGAAGGCGACCGGGCCTGGGCGACCTGATTCAGGGTCAGGTAACGGCGGATGCGCAGTCTAATCGCTGCGCTCAGCCCCTACGCATGGCTGTGGGGTCGGTTTGGTTGCGGCGGATGCGGCCTTCTGCCTTATCCGCCCTACGGGTGGCACGGCAGTTCGCGTAGGGCGGATAAGCGCGAAGCGCGCATCCGCCGTTACCCAAAGCCGTAGGGTGGATAAGGGGCGAAGCCCCGTCATCCACCGTCTGGTCCCCTCTCCCATTTGTTGAGCCCCCACACCCTCAGGGTTATACTGCCCGCCTTGTTTCGCCCGAGCCCTGCAGGAGTGCCCATGACCCCCCGTTGCGCCACCTTGAGTGCGGTATTGCTGTCTACCTTATTGTTGGCAGCCTGTGGTCAGAAAGGCCCCCTCTACTTGCCCGAAGAGGCCGAGTCCGGAGAACCCCGGAACGAGCAACCTGCGTCGGATGGCGGCCAGAGCGAATAACCCCCTGATTTGAGACCCGATATGCAGCCTTTTGAACGCCGTGACGGCGAACTGTTTGTGGAAGACCTCCCCCTGGCCCGTATTGCCGAGCAGTTCGGCACGCCCACCTACGTCTACAGCCGCGCCGCCTTTACCCAGCACTACCTGGCCTACGCCCAGGCCCTGGGCGATCACCCGGGGATGGTGTGCTATGCCATCAAGGCCAACTCCAACCTGGCGGTGCTGAACCTGCTGGCCCGGTTGGGCGCCGGCTTCGATATTGTTTCCGGTGGCGAGCTGGAGCGGGTCCTGCGCGCCGGCGGCGACCCCAAGCGGGTGGTGTTCTCCGGGGTGGGCAAAACCCGCGCGGAAATGATTCAGGCGCTCAACGCCGGTATCTTCTGCTTCAACGTCGAATCCGAGGCGGAGCTGGAGCAGCTCTCACAGGTGGCCAGTGAGCTCGGCAAAACCGCCAATATCTCCCTGCGGGTCAACCCGGATGTGGACGCCCAGACTCACCCCTATATCTCCACCGGGCTGAAAGAGAACAAGTTCGGCATCGATATCGAACGGGCCCCGGCGGTCTATCGTCGCGCGGCGGAGCTGCCCGGGTTGTCCGTGCAGGGGCTGGACTGCCACATCGGCTCCCAGCTGACCCAGCTCGCCCCGTTTATGGACGCGCTGGATCGCCTGCTGGTGCTGGTCGACGAGCTGGCGGGCGAAGGTATCCACATTCATCACCTGGACCTGGGCGGTGGCCTGGGGGTGACCTACCGGGACGAGACCCCGCCACCGGTCAGTGACTATATGGATGCGATCAAGGCCAGACTCGGCGATCGTAAATTGAGCCTGATGTTTGAGCCGGGCCGCTCCATTGCCGCCAACGCGGGCGTGTTATTGACTCAGGTGCTCTACCTCAAGCCCACCGAACACAAGAACTTTGCCATCATTGACGGGGCCATGAATGACAACATCCGCCCGTCTTTGTACCAGGCGTGGCAGAACATTGTGCCGGTGCGGGAGCATGGGGGTGAGGTAAAAACCTGGGACCTGGTAGGCCCGGTGTGCGAAACTGGGGACTTTCTGGGTAAAGACCGCTCGCTCGCACTACAGGCTGGTGACGTGCTGGCCATGCTCTCCGCCGGGGCTTACGGCTTCGGCATGAGCTCCAACTACAACAGCCGGGGCCGCCCGGCGGAAGTATTGGTGGACGGCGATCGCGCGCACCTGGTGCGGGCTCGGGAAACCATTGATGACCAGTTGCGCGGTGAGCAGGTGCTCCCCGACTCGGAGTAAGGAAGTTTCATGCGTTTGCGTTTTACCAAAATGCACGGCCTGGGCAATGACTTTGTCGTGATCGACGGCGTGACCCAGAAGGTGCGCTTGAGCACGGAGAAAATCCGTACCCTGGCGGATCGGCATTTCGGTGTCGGTTGCGATCAGGTATTGCTGGTGGAAACGCCGACCCGACCCGATATCGATTTTCGTTACCGTATATTCAATGCCGATGGCGGCGAGGTGGAAAACTGTGGCAACGGCGCCCGTTGCTTCGCCCGCTTTGTGCTGGAGCGCAAGCTGACCGGTAAGCGGTCCATCAAAGTGGAAACCGCCGGTGGCGACATGACGTTGAAAATCACCGAGCAGGGGCAGGTTCAGGTCGATATGGGCGTACCCCGCCTGAGCCCGGAGGAGATTCCCTTTCAGGCGGACGCCGAAGCGATCCGTTACGACCTGGTGCTGCCAGAGCAGACTTTGGATATCTCGGCGGTCTCCATGGGTAATCCCCACGCGGTGTTGATGGTCAACAAGGTCGACAGTGCCCCCGTGGAAACCCTGGGGCCGCTGATTGAGAGCCACGAGCGTTTCCCGCGTCGGGTCAATGCCGGCTTTATGCAGATGGTCTCTCCCAGTGAGATCAACCTGCGGGTGTACGAACGCGGCGCCGGGGAAACCCTGGCCTGCGGCACTGGCGCCTGTGCCGCAGTGGTGGCCGGACGGTTGCGTCAGTTGTTGGACGAAACCGTCAAGGTCAACCTGCCCGGCGGCAGCCTGAGCATCACCTGGCCCGGCCCCGGCCACTCGGTTATCATGACCGGACCCGCCACCACGGTGTTTCACGGACAGGTAAAAATATAAGGCCTTTATGAGCGAGCAAAGCACCGAAGCCAGCCAATTGACCGACGAGCAGGTTGCCCAATACCTGGAAGCGCATCCGGACTTTTTTGTTCAGCATCGCAAACTGCTCGCCGACCTGGAGCTGCCCCACGAAAGTGGTCCGGCGGTCTCTCTGGTAGAGCGTCAGGTGTCGGTACTGCGCGAGCGCAATATGGACATGCGCCACCGGCTGAGCAAACTGCTGGACAACGCCCGGGAAAACGACAAGCTGTTCGACAAAACCAAGCGTCTGGTGCTGGCCCTGCTTGAAGGTCGGGACATGGGCGATATCATCGACGCCTTGTGTTTCAGCTTTGACCAGGACTTCAATATTCACTACACCAGCATCCTGCTGTTCGGTCACGAAGATCGCGTTCCCAGCAGCCAGGCACGGGTGGTTACCATCGGCGAGGCGCGCCAGCACATCGCGCCCCTGCTGAAAAACAACCGCGCCATGTGCGGCACGCTGGGCGAAGGCGAGCTCCAGTTTCTGTTTGGCGACAACGCCCATCAGATTGGCTCCGTCGCCACCGTTCCATTGGTGCATGGCAATGCCTACGGCCTGCTCGCCATCGGCAACCGCGACCCCCACTACTACCGCTCCAGCATGGGCACCCTGTTCCTCGGCTACATCGCCGAAGTCCTCAACCGCTTGCTCCCCGAACACCTCCCGCGCTAATCTAGCACCGGAGTCTCCGTAGGGCGGATAAGCCAAAGGCGCATCCGCCGTTCCCTATATAGCGGACAGCACCCATGCCCCACCCTTTCTCAACCGAACGCACCGCCTTCCTCACCTACCTGCGCACGGAAAAACACCTCTCCCCGCGCACCGAAGACGCCTACGCCCGGGACCTGGACAAATTCCTCGCCTACTGCGAAACCCGGCAGATCAATGACCTTTCGGCGATCACTGTCCACCACTTGCGGGAAAACCTGGCCTCACTGCACCGCAAAGGCCTCAGAGGTAAAAGCCTGCGCCGGTGGCTCTCCTCACTGCGCGCCTTCTTCCGTTTCGGCATCCGTCGCGGCTGGCTGAAAACCAACCCCGCCGACGGCCTGCAGGCCCCCAAGGTAGAAAAGAAACTACCTAAAGTATTGGATGTGGATCAGGCCGGGCAATTCGTGGAAGTGAAGGACGAAGGATTTCTGGGCAAACGCGACCGCGCCCTGCTGGAGCTGATCTACTCCTCCGGGCTGCGCCTGGCGGAGGCGGTGGGCCTCAACCTGAACGACATCGACCTGCGCGAAGGCGCCGTCACGGTCACCGGTAAAGGCAATAAAACCCGGCAATTGCCGGTGGGCCAACAGGCCCGCGATGCCGTAAAAGCCTGGCTACCGGAGCGCGCCCTGGTGGCGCCCCCGGGCGAAACCGCGCTGTTTATCGGCCAGCGCGGCAAGCGCCTTACGCCCCGCGCCGTGCAACTGAGAATGCAGCAGCTCAGCATCCGACAGAACATGGACGAGCCGGTCCATCCCCACATGCTCCGCCACTCCTTCGCCAGCCATATGCTCGAATCCAGCGGCGATCTGCGTCTGGTGCAGGAACTGTTGGGTCACGCCAACATTTCCACGACCCAGGTGTATACCCATCTGGATTTTCAGCATCTGGCGAAGGTTTACGATAAGGCGCATCCGCGGGCAAACAAAAAATCAAAATAGTCAGAGTCGTTTGATTAGCAGGCTGGCTTTCAAGGAGAAGAAATTTTCTCCCGAACCGCCATCAACATTTTCCCATACTGATTCTCGCCCCGAAGATCCCTTCCGAGTCCCCAGAAATAATCGTACTGACTCACATCAACAATCTTCTTATCGCCCGTCGCCAACAATGCTTCGGAGAACTCCGGATACATCTGGCATTGAGTATAAATGGCGCGGGTCATGACCACGGTACGCACCCTGTCCCAGTCGGGGCGGGGTCGCTTGAGCCAGCCGCGACCGATGCGTCTTGCCTGCTCGGGAGTCGCCGCCTGGCGAATGTCATCAAACCGCTTTCGTCCCGGGTACTTCATGGCCTGGTAGTAATGCTCGGCGGTGGGCCACTCAAATCCGTCCAGTTCAAAAGGTCGCTGAATGGTGCAGCCCAGTGGATCCTCGGGTTGTAGTCGGGAAACGTGAACGGCGCGCTCGAGTTCGGAGGCTTGAAACAGGGTCATGGTCAGGCACTGAGGTTGCGTGATTGGAAGAGATCGAGTGTAGCAGATAGGGGCTGTAGGCAGGCCTACCCCAAGAATGCCCAGCCAATCACCGCCCCACTGGCCCCGGTAAACACAAAAGCCAACAGTGCCAGCAATCCATCCCGGCCGATAATGGCCAGTCCGAAAAAGGTCAGCACCGCCCCGGCCAGGTTGGCGCTGAAGGGGATAAATTCCATCAGCGGCATCATCAGTGCCACGGCCATACTGGATAGCGCGACACAGCGCATGGGAATGTAGCCGCGAATCAGGAAGATCAACCGGGGCTTGACCAGCCGGTCGATAAAACGGGCCGGTTTACGCGATACCCGGATGGCTCTGAGCAGGTGCGCGGTGGTGACCGAGCGGGCCAGTATCCATCGGGGCAGCCAGAAGTGTTCCTTGTGCAGCAGAAGCTGTACCGAGATGGTCAGCACCATCAGTGCGCACAGGGTGGGTACGCCGGGAATATCGCCAATGATGGGGGCGAGTACGATCAGGCCAATCAGCAGCAACACCGGGCCAAAGGAACGTTGGCCGATGGCGTCCATGATGGCGTCGATGGAAACTCTCGGCCGGTGATCGCAGATGTCTGCCACCCGGTCCAGTACTTCATCCAGGGATGCGACGTGGGGTCTGGTGTCCAAAGTCGGGCCTCTACCGATGCAGGCAAAGGCCTATAGGGTAGCGCGTTCGAGGGTGTTCCACCATGGACGAGTCGCCATTTTTTGCTGTGTCCACTCTATTGACACCTGCGGTGGTTCCCGTGGTCTACTAGCTATACCAACATGCGCAACGCATCCATCGGGGATGATGAGGCAGCGTCCCTTATCTACCTGATGCCCTTTCTTCAAATCAGGAGTAGAACATGCACTATGCCATTTCCACTACATGGGGGCCGAGCGATACCACCCGGGCGGCGATTCCCTTCATATTTGCCAACACGGCGTTGGAAGCCGGTGATACCGTCACCCTGATTCTGTTTCACGATGCGGTGACCCTGGCGGTTCCGGGCTGCCATGAGAAGGTGGTGCCCTGCGGTCCGCCGGCCAAGTTTGCCGAGGTGTTTGCGCACGAGAACGCGGAGATTATTGTCTGTAAGCCCTGCGCCGAAGCTCGGGGTATCGGGGACGGCCAGATTCTCGACGGCACCCGAATGGGGGGCATGGGGGATTTTTACAAACAGGTGGCTCGGGACGACTGCAAGTCCATGGCGTTCTGAAAACGGATCAAACGCCAACCCCAAAAGAAAAAAGCCCGCAGTTCCTTGCGGGCTTTTTCGTAGAAGATGCATCATCCTTGATCTGGGTAATCCTCCTTGCTGATTAGCTTCTCCTTAGCGGGCTACCCGGCGCCGGGCCATTCCCAAGCCGATCAATCCCAATCCCATCAGTATCAGAGCGCTGGGCTCCGGTACGCTGACTCCGGTTTTACCCCAGATGGCGACATTGGAGATGGCGCCGTTGCCAGGATAAAAACCTTGCAGGTCGAGGCTTTCCATGCCGTCCCAGTCTGCGAGATTGAACAGATACTGGGGTTGGTTACCGTCCTTGACGATCAAATAACATTCCGGACAAACAATTGATGGGCCGCCAACATAAGTGATCAGAGCGTTATTGGGGTCGCCGGAAAACACGGTGTTATAGGAGCTGGTGAAACTGCCCTCTTCGTTCCCTTCGTCGACATTCGCTTTGTAGTACAGCTCCAGGATGGAGTCCGTGCCCACGATGCCGGCAATGGTCGTCCCGCTCAGGTTAGAGTTGTTTTTCTCGGAGTTGTACTCCCAATCCGCATCTCCGGGGCCCAAAGGCAGCGCCTGTGCATGGCCTGCAAATGCCACCATAACCGTGGCCAGAGCAACACGAATTCCTTTTGATAAAATGTTCATGATAGGTACCTACTTGAATCGAACAGCGTATTGTGTCCGTGCCGAGGCTCGAACATTCGGCATCGCAGGTAATAAAGCAGGGACTGTGCCAAGGCGGGTAAACCCGCGCCATCATTGACGTTGTTTAATGGGGTGTCATTGACGGGGGCGGGTTTTGTAAAGTGACCCGACGCAAAAAATCGCCTGTTGGCGCCGGGTTCTACAAGGACAGAGCTAGTCGGTGTTGACCGTATAGGAGGTTACCGCGTAGCCCTTCTGTTCCAACGCGTTCAGCAAGCCGTCATCTCCAGCCAGATGCAGCGAGCCCACCAGAACCAGTTCGGTGCCTTCCTGCTCAAACAGGGACTCCAGCACCGGGAGCCAATCGTTGTTGCGCTCGGTCATCAGCGTCCGATACATCCCGGGGGCCTGCTCCCGCATCGGTTGCGCCATTTCCCGGTCCAGTGTTTCCAGGTCCCCGGTACGCCAGGCATTGACCATGTCGGTCATCAGCTGGTCAAAGCGCTTGAGGTCGGTCAGGGTTGCCTGAATAATGGCGTCGCCGTCGTGGCCGGTCATCACCTTCATATAATCCAGCACCTGCTCGGCCGTTTCCAGTTCGCCCATTGGCAGGTTATCGCGTTGTGCTCTCTGGTAGAAGTAGGCGTCAACGCCCTCCTGAATGCCGTTCTTCTGGGCGAGCATCACGGTCATTACCATGCTGACAAACGCGGGATCGAACCCCATGAACTGCTGTACCGGGAACTGGTTCGCCTGGGAATAGCTTTGTAGCTCTTTCCATACCTCCGGGCTGAGCTCGGAACTGAGGGTTTTGCCGGGCGGGTACATCATGACCTGCATCATTTTCTGGCCAAAGGCCGGATCCTGCATGACCCCGAGGTCGGTTTCCAGATAGAGGGCGTCCGCTTGGGCGTAGGCGGCGTCAAATTCGGCGGGCAGTGGGAAGTCGTCAGGGTGTAACAGATGGATGGTGCCACCGAGGAAAAAGCTCTGATCACCTTTACTGATGGTATAGAGCGCGGTGTCTGCCTGGGCGATGCTTACGGCGGCCAGCGCAGAGCTGAGCAGCAGGGCGTGGATGAGACGGTAAAACATGGCGGGGTGCTCCTTGTAATGGTTTATCAAAATCCTGAGCGCAAAGCCTAAACTGCCGTGGGTCAAGGCGCAACGCTTTCTGGTAACGCGAGCTGGTGAAAGCGCGGGACACTGCCTACAATGGCGGCTGATCATTTATCGTGAGTGACATTATGCCAATTTGGGTTGATGCCGACGCCTGTCCGGTGGTCGTGAAAGACATTCTCTGTCGGGCTGCGGATCGCTGGAAAATCACCACCACTTTTGTGGCGAACCAGGGCATTCGTGTGCCCCCCTCTCCCTTTATTAAAACCCGGCAGGTGATGGCCGGGTTTGATGTGGCCGACAATGAGATTGTGCGCCTGCTGCAACCGGGTGATCTGGTGGTCACCCAGGACATTCCCCTGGCGGCGGAGGTGGTGGAAAACGGGGCGGTGGCCATGAGCCCGCGCGGCCAGCCTTTCACCCGGGAAAACATTCGCCAGCGTCTGGCCATGCGCAACCTCATGGAAGAGCTGCGCAGCACCGGTGAAGTGACCGGCGGACCCTCCGGATTTTCCCAGACCGATCGCAAGCAGTTTGCCGACCAGCTTGACCGCTGGTTGCAGAAGAACGCCCGCCGTACCCAGAGTTCAGGACCATCGCCGAAATGACGACAGAGCTACGCCCGGATAACCGTCAGTTCTGGTGGACGGTCCTTCTGCTGGCTTTGCCCGTCGCCTTGCAGATGCTTCTGCAATCGCTGCTGGGCATGGCCGATGTGGTGATGGTCAGCCGGCTGGGCTCCGAGGCGATCGCCGCCGTGGGCCTGGCGGCCAAGTTGCACTTCCTGTTGCTGGTATTGATGAGTGGCCTGGCGACGGGTTGCAGTGTGCTGGTGGCGCAATACAGTGGTGCCGGTAAATTCGCCAGTTGCCAGCGTACCCTCGGCGTTACCCTGATGGTGGGTACCCTGACCATGGTGCCGTTTCTGCTGCTGTTTGGTGTGCGCCCGGATATCTGGCTCGGCTGGCTCAACCCGGATGCGGAAGTGGTGGCGCTCGCCGCCCGCTATTTGGTGATTACTGCTCCGGCGCTGCTGTTGACCCAGTGGATTGCCATTTACGAAGCATCGCTTCGGGCTCTGGGTAATACCGGCATGCCGCTGGTGGCGGGCACGCTATCCATTCTGATCAATGTCGCACTCAACTATATACTGATCTTCGGTCATTTCGGCTTTCCTGCTCTGGGGGTCGCGGGGGCCGCCTGGGGCACGCTGATTGCCCGCCTCTGCCAACTGTCGTTCATCCTCGCCTGGGTGTACGGCCGTCAACACGGCTTTGCGTTGCGCTGGGCGCAATTCAAAACGGCGCTCGCCTGGCAACCCGCCCGACGCTTTCTCGCCTTCTCCCTGCCCCTGGTGGCCAACTATGGGCTTTGGGGGCTGGGGAATGCCACCTACCATGTGATGACCGGGTTTACCGGCACCCACGCCCTGGCGGTGATGGGGGTGATCGTGCCCATTGAAAGCGCGTTTTTCGCGCTGTTTGTCGGTCTGGCCAGTGCCAGCGCGGTCATGGTCGGGCGTACCTTGGGGGCGGACAACACCGAGGAGGCCTGGCGCCTGCATAAAGTGTTTGATCGCCTGACGTTGATACTGGTGCTGACCTTATCGATGACACTGTGGTTGATCAGCCCCTGGATTCTGAGTGCCTTTGGTGAGGTGGAGCAGGATACGGCCGAGCTTCTTCAGACGACGCTGGGCATTTTCTGCGCGTTGGTCTGGGTCAAGATATTCAACATGATGCGTATCATCGGTGTGCTGCGCGCCGGTGGCGACAATCGCTTCGTACTGATAACCGATGTGTCGGTCATGTGGGGGGTGGGGATTCCGCTGTGTGCTCTGGCCATCTTTGGCTTGGGTTGGCCATTCCTGATTGTCTATGCGCTGATGTTTCTGGAAGACGCGCTCAAGTTCTTTCCCATGTGGCGACGCATTGGTAAGCGGTTATGGATGAATAATCTGACACAAGAGGATTAAAAGAACGCCCCTGTTGTGAACTGTGACCCGGTTCCTTGTCGGTAATTCGACACCCCCCTTAAGATCGCGGCTGATGGATTAGCCCCCCAATCATCAAGGAGTGACGCGTGATACCACCTGCAGTCCCGCTTGTTGTTCCCCAGAGCCTCCGCTGTTGGAGGCGTCGATGAAACTCTTTCGCCATCCCGAGGATCGGCTGCCGGTCGGGATCATTCTTTTCTATTTTTTGCTGGACCTGTGTGTTTACGCCTTCGTGGACAGCATTGTCTGGCTGGCCGGCTGGTTCCTGCTCGGCATTTTTCCGAAAACCAATGTCTGTGTCTGGAACCATAACCATCATCACTGCCGGACGTTTCATCACGCATGGTTGAATCGCCTGCTGGAAATTGTTTACGGGTTCCAGACCGGAATGCTCGCCAGTACCTGGACCTTGCACCACATCCACGGCCACCATCGTCACTACCTGGATCAGGATCGGGACACCTCGCGCTGGCAGGCCGGGGGCACCACCATCAGCCTGTGGCGCTATATTGCCGAAGGCCTGTTTCTTACCTACCCACGGGCGATTGCCATCGCCCGTCAACGGCCGAAGTTATTGCGTCGGTACTTGATCGAGTTGTCGGCCAGCCTCGGCATCCTGTTGGCGTTGACGGTGTATCGACCGCTGCCGGCACTGTTTGTGTTCTGGCTGCCGATGTTCGCCTCGCTCATCGTCACCATGCGTGCCACCTATTATCACCATCTGGAGCTCGACCTGGAAAACCCCATGGCGGCCAGTCGCAATGTGGTGGACTCCAAGTGGCTGAATATTCTGACCGGCAACATCGGTTACCACACGGCGCACCACCACAAGTGTGGTCTTCATTGGTCCAAACTGCCGCAGCTGCATAAAAAACTGGAGCCGCTGATTCCCGCTCATTGCTACACCCGAACCGTGCCCATCTATTACTGGATCGATCATCTGGATCGATTGCTCTCTCGCGTTTGCCAACCGTTACGTCGTCGACCGGCCTGTCGCTCCCGCACTCAACACTCATCCGATATCGCTCAGTGAGGCGCCGAGCTATGCCCATCATTCACTCTGACTATCGCGCTCCCTGGCTGTTTCGCAACGGCCACCTACAGACACTGTCACTGCGTCTGTTCCGGCATCGACCGAGCGAACGGCCCGAACCGGATCATTTCAGTACCGATGATGGCGACGAGCTGGAACTGTTCTGGTACCGCCCTGGACAGAGTGACACCCTGGTAATCTTCAGCCACGGCCTGGAGAGTCATGCCAAAGATGGACCGCTACTGAGTTTCGCCCACACGGTGTCCGGCTGGGGCTGCCATACCCTGAACTGGAGCATGCGCTCCTGTGGCAAACGGCTCAATCACACGCGCTGGTTCTACCTCGGCCATGACTATCAGGATCTGAAAGCGTTGGTGAATCACTATAGTCAACACTATCGCCGGATCTATCTGGTCAGTGTCAGTCTGGGTGGAACCATTACGGCGAATTATCTGGGGAAGGACAGCTCGGAGGTCAACCCGGTTGTCAAAGGCGCTTTTTTATTATCGCCACCGCTGGAGCTGGACTCGTTTCATGCGGCCATGACCAAGCCTCTGAACAACTGGTTGTACCAACGGCATTTTGTGCGTTCATTGCTCGACAAGTTTGAACGTAAAGCGGCTTATATCGATTTTGGTAAAGAAGTGGATATGGACTGGGTGCGGGACTGCAAAAGTGTGGACCAGATTGAGGATCGACTGTTTGCACCCATGCACGGCTTCGAAAGTTCGAAGCACTACCGTCAGCATGCTTGCTCCCTGCCCCACCTGAAAAACATCACCGTTCCGACCTATGTTCTTACCGCCGAAGACGACCCTTTTATTGACAACAATCAGTTACCGGTTAAATTGGCCAAAGAAAGCACGAATTTTTATTTGGAGCTGGCCCGCCACGGCGGCCATACCGGTTTCGTAAAACGAAAATCAGATCACCATCATTGGTACGAACGCCGATTCCAATGGTTCATGGAACGCACGGCGGTCGCGTAGGGCGGCATAAGGGCGCAGCCCGCATCCGCCGTAACCACCGGTGGCCGTCCCCAACCAAACGGCACACAACGCGCGCCGTTTGGTTGAACCGCCCTTACTTCTTCTTCAACGCTTCCTGCAACAAGGCACCCATACTGCCCATGCCGGCACCCTGGCCACCACGGTTGCCCTGACGGTTCTGGCCACCGTTTGATTTCGGCGCGCGGCGCGGGCCGCCTTTGGGGCCGTCGGTTTTCTCACCCGGCTCATCGTCAAGGCGCATGGACAGGCCGATGCGTTTGCGCGGCACATCCACTTCCATCACTTTGACTTTCACCACATCGCCAGCCTTGACCACTTCGCGGGGATCTTTCACAAAGGTGTTGGACAGGGCGGAGATGTGCACCAGGCCATCCTGGTGAACGCCGATATCGATAAAGGCACCGAAGTTGGTGACGTTGGTCACCGAGCCTTCCAGGATCATTCCCGGCTCCAGGTCCTTGATGGTGTCCACACCTTCCTGGAACTGGGCGGTTTTGAATTCCGGGCGGGGGTCGCGGCCGGGTTTGTCCAGCTCGCGGATGATATCGGTGACCGTCGGGACCCCGAATTTTTCGTCGGTGTACTCCGCCGCTTTCAGGCTGCGCAGAAACGCCGAGTCGCCGATCAGGCCCTTCACTTCACGGGCGTTGATCTGGGCGATTTTCTCCACCACGCTGTAGGCTTCCGGGTGCACACCGGAGGCGTCCAGCGGGTTGTCGCTGCCGGCGATGCGCAAAAAGCCCGCCGCCTGCTCAAAGGTTTTGTCCCCAAGGCGCGGCACTTTTTTCAGTTCGCTGCGCGAGCGGATCACGCCGTTGGCGTTGCGGAATTCAACAATGTTGTTGGCCAGGGTCTGGTTCAGACCGGACACGCGCGCCAGCAGCGGCGCCGAGGCGGTGTTCACTTCCACGCCCACGGCGTTCACACAGTCTTCCACCACGGCGTCCAGCTCCCGTGCGAGTTGGGTCTGGGATACGTCGTGCTGGTACTGGCCCACACCAATGGATTTCGGATCGATTTTCACCAATTCCGCCAGCGGGTCCTGGAGGCGACGGGCGATGGAAATGGCACCGCGAATGGTGACGTCCAGGTCCGGAAATTCTTTGGCGGCAAACTCGGAGGCCGAGTACACCGAGGCACCGGACTCGTTTACCATCACGCTCTTGGCTTTCAGGTCGCTGTGCTTTTTCAGCATGTCCTGAACAAATTTTTCGGTTTCCCGGGAGGCAGTACCGTTGCCGATGGCGATCAGCTCCACATCGTGCTTTTTGCACAACGCGACAATGACCGCTTCGGCTTCAGCGATTTTGAATTGAGGCGCGGTGGGGAAAATGGCGCCGTGATCAACCACCTTGCCGGTGGCGTCTACCACGGCCACTTTCACCCCGGTGCGCAAGCCCGGGTCCAGGCCGATGGTGGCTTTCTGGCCCGCCGGTGCGGCCAGCAGCAGGTCTTTCATATTGGCGGCAAACACCTTGATCGCGGCCTCCTCGGCCACTTCCCGCAGCTCACTGAGCAGGTCGGTTTCCAGGTGGGTCAGCAGCTTCACCCGCCAGGTCCAGCGCACCACCTCGCCCAGCCACTTGTCCCCGGCCCGGCCCTGGTCGCGAATCTGCCAGTGATCGGCCACCATGGCTTCGCAGGGATGGGCTTCGGTGCGCTCGGGCTCCTTCTCACCCAGCGTCAGAGACAGGTTGAGAATGCCTTCGTTGCGGCCCCGAAACATGGCCAGCGCGCGATGAGAGGGCACGCTCTTGAGGGGCTCATCGTGCTCAAAATAATCCCGGAACTTCTGTACTTCCTGGGACTGGTCGGCGTCCTTACCCGGCGCCACTCGGGCGCTCAGGTTGGCTTCGTGCTTGAGGAAGTGGCGCAGCTTGCCGAGCAGCTCGGCGTCTTCGCTGAAGCGCTCCATCAGGATGTACTTGGCGCCATCCAGTGCGGCCTTGGTGTCGTCGATCTTGTGTTCGGGGTTCAGGTATTTCGCGGCTTCGGTCTCCGGATCCAGGCTCGGATCCCCCAGCAGCGCCTCGGCCAGGGGCTCCAGGCCCGCCTCGATGGCGATCTGGCCCTTGGTGCGACGCTTGGGCTTGTAGGGTAAGTAGAGATCTTCCAGGCGGGTCTTGGTATCCGCCGCCTTGATGTCCCGCTCGAGCTCGGGGGTCAGTTTTTCCTGCTCGGCGATGCTCTTGAGAATGGCCTCGCGGCGGTCTTCGAGCTCCCGCAGGTAGCGCAGGCGCTCTTCGAGGTTACGCATCTGGGTGTCGTCCAGCCCGCCGGTGACTTCTTTCCGGTAGCGGGAGATGAAGGGCACGGTGGCGCCTTCGTCGAGCAGGGCGACGGCGGCTGCGACCTGCTGTTCGCGGCAGTTCAGTTCTTCGGCGATGCGTTGGGAGATGCTGTTCATGCGCTGACCTAAGGTTGAGAATCTCTGATTAAACAAAATGCCAAGGCCGCTCATTATCCGCAATTGGCTCCGCCAGACCAGTCTTGTTTTTGGGGAATTTTTGTGAGAGCGGTTAATGGTGGTTCAATCAAGTCCGGTCCGGGGAGGGGAAGCCCTTTCAAGACACGCCGTAAACCCATCCCTGGGGGCTCGACGCGCGGAGTCCCTCCGCTTACGGTCTTGAAAGGGCTTCCCCTCCCCGGCCCTCCGTGCCATCTACGGCCTGACTATGCAGTCGCACGAAAGGTGGCGTAGGGCGGATAAGCGCAGCGCATCCGCCGTTACCCAAGATTGCAGTATGAAAGGTGCCAGTTCCCGAAACGTTACGTTGGCACTGCGGAGCCTGGGTACCCCCTTGTGAGACCGTCACCCGCCTGGACGGCGGGTGATGAGCCCCCATGGACGGGTTCACGGCGTGTCTCACAAGGGGGTACCCAGGCGGAGCACTCCGCCACGAAGTGTTGTAGAAAAGAACTCTAATAAATCAACTTGCTGAATTCAGGTATGGTGTTATAGTTATGTATAACACCAGTTCACCAAGGGAGCCATTGTGGCCGATATCTGGAATGACGACCAACCCATCTACCGCCAGCTCTACGAGCGGGTGGTGCGGTTGATATTGCAGGGGGAGATCGCCGAGGGGGATGCACTGCCCTCGGTGCGACAGCTCTCGGCGGATTATCAGATCAACCACCTCACCGTGGCGAAAGCCTATCAGGCCCTGGTGGATGAGGGGTTGGTGGAAAAGCGACGGGGTCTGGGGATGTTTGTTCTGGCCGGTGCACGTGAGCACTTACTCGCGCGCGAGCGCAAACTATTTCTGGAGCAGGAACTGCCCGAGGTGGTGGCGCGGGCGCGTCGTCTGGGCATTGAGGGCGAGGCGCTGCGGCGCGCCCTGGCGGATTATCAACGGGAGGATAAGGCATGACAGCGGTGATTGACGCGCGCGGCCTGCGCAAGGCCTACGGGCCCAAAACGGTATTGAAAGGCATCGACCTGACCCTGGAGCCGGGTCGGATCATGGGCCTGATCGGCCCCAATGGCGCGGGGAAGACCACCCTGCTCAAGGGCATTCTCGGTCTCGCCCGGGTGGAGGGGCATCTGCGGGTGCTGGGGTTGGATCCGCAGCGTCAGCGCACGGCCCTGATGGAGCGGGTGTCGTTTATTGCCGATACCGCCATCCTGCCCGGCTGGCTCAAGGTCAGTGAGGCGCTGGACTATATGGCTGGGGTGCATCCCCGGTTCGATCGGGCCAAAGCCGAGGGCTTTCTGGCGAAAACCGGCATTGAGCGCCGCTCACTGGTGAAGGAGCTGTCCAAGGGCATGGTCACTCAGTTGCATCTGGCGCTGATCATGGCCATCGACAGTCAGCTACTGGTGCTGGATGAACCCACCCTGGGGCTGGATATCCTCTACCGCAAACAGTTCTATACCAGCCTGCTGAACGACTACTTCGACGAGCAGAAAACCATTCTGGTGACCACCCATCAGGTGGAGGAGATCGAGCATCTGCTCACCGATGTGGTGTTTATCGGGGATGGCGAGCTGCGGCTGAACACCTCGATGGAGGCGCTGGAGCAGGACTTTGTCGAACTGCGGGTCACCGGCGATCGGTTGGCGGAGGCGCAGGCACTGGGCCCGATCCATCAGCGTTCCATGTTGGGTGGCGAGTGTCTGATTTTTGAGGGGGTCAGCGCGGAGCGCCTGGCGCCCTTGGGTGAGGTGAAAACCCCGGGGCTGGCGGATCTGTTTGTCGCCAAGCTGGAACGGGTACAACCGGGGAGGGCCGCCTGATGAACCTGACTCAATGGCGTCCGGTGTGGATGCAATGCCAGCGCGAATTCTGGGAATCCCGGGGGACCTTTCTGCGCACGCCCCTGTGGGTGGCGGCGGTGATCGCCGCGCTGATGGTCATGGGCATGATCACCGGCAATATCGAACTGAATGCGGCGCTCAACGAGCTGCGCGGTGCGCCTGAAAACCTGCAGAAGTTTGAAGACGGCGCGGATCTGGTAGGCGCGCTGATGTCCGGGGACCTGTTCAGCACCCATCCCCAGGTACTGCGGGCGGCGCTGGCGGCCATCGCCATCCCCTTTATTCTGACGTTGCTGCTGGTCAGCCAGGTCTACCTGCTGGGCAGCCTCTATTCGGACCGGCGCGACAAGAGCATTCTGTTCTGGAAATCCCTGCCGGTGTCGGAAACCCGGGTGGTGCTAACCAAGCTGGCGTTCGGTGCGCTGGTGGGGCCGGGAATCTTTATCGGCGCCTCGCTGCTGGTGGGCCTGCTGCACCTGCTGATGTTGCTGGGGTATATCAGTTGGCAGTTGGGTGTGGATTTACCGGATATGGGCAGTCTGATCGGCACCTTTCTGGGCCACAGCCTGGCGCTGGTATCCGGCTGGTTGCAGTTCTCACTCTGGTTCCTGCCGCTGTGGGCCTGGCTGATGCTGGCCTCCGCCTACGCCAAGAAATCCCCGTTTCTGGTGGCCTTTGGGGTGCCGGCGGTGGCGATGGTGCTGGAGCTGTGGATACTGCGCAGTGTGGAACTGTGGCAGGCGGTCTGGGTGCCCACCCACCGGTCCTTCGAAGGGCTGGTGCGGGCCCAGGCGCAACCCGAAGCCTGGCTGAGCCAGTGGGGTGAGACTCTGAGCGAACCGGCGTTCTGGGCGGGTCTGGTGGTCGCAGCGGTGTTCACAGTCGGTGCCATCTGGCTGCGCAATTACCGGTATGAGCTGTAAACTGATGCCCGCGTGATGGTTTGCAGGCTGGGAAACACATTAAGGAGACGATTTTGAGGTTATTTGGCTGGTTGCGGCGCGTGCCTTTGTCGCTGTTGATTATTGTGGTGGGCGTGCTGGGCTTCGTGGCGTTGCTCAATCTCAAACCCCGGCCTGAGCCCCGCCCGGAGCCCGAGCCACCCCGACCGGTGGTGGAGGTGGAGCGGGTGCAGTTGCAGGACCGGGCGCTGACCGTCGAGGCCCAGGGTACCGTCACGCCGCGTCGGGATATCCAACTGGTCAGTCAGGTGGGTGGGCAGATCATCGAGTCGGCGCCGCAATTTGTGGCCGGCGGTCGGTTCCAGAAAGGGGATTGGCTGGTGCGGCTGGACCCCCGGGACTACCGCAATGCCCTCGCCCAGGCCGAGGCTCAACTGCGTGAGGCGGAACGCCTGCTGGCCGAAGAGCGCGGCCGGGCGCGTCAGGCCGAGCGCGAGTGGCGGGACCTGGGCAATGCCGAAGCCAACGCGCTGTTTCTGCGCCAGCCCCAGATTGCCGCCGCCGAGGCGGCGGTGGCCTCCGCCCGGGCGGCGCGGGATCAGGCCCGGTTAGACCTGGAACGCACCGAAGTGCGCGCGCCCTTCGATGGTCGCATCCGACAGACGCTGGCGGATCAGGGGCAGTTTATCGGGCCCGGCACGCCCGTGGCGGATGTTTATGAAGATACTCTTGCCCAGGTGCGCCTGCCCTTGACCGATGCTCAGGCGGCGCTGCTCAACCTGCCCTTTGGCGATGAACTGACGCAAGAGGCCCAACCATCAGTGACCCTGCATGGGCGCGCTCTGGGCGAAGACCACCAGTGGTCGGCCCGCCTGGTGCGCACCGAGGCCAGCCTGGACCCGCAGTCGCGCATGCTCTACGCCGTGGCGGAACTACCGGAGCCCTTCAATACCGAGCGTCATGGCGCGCCGCTGCTGATGGGTTCCTTTGTGACCGCCGAGATTGAAGGCAAGCCGCTGACCGATATTGTCTCTTTACCGATCACCGCCGTGTTTCAACGCGACCGGCTGTACAGTGTCAGCGAGGACGGCGAGGTGGTGGAAAAGCAGGTGCGGGTACTCACCATCGAGGGTGAGCGAATCTGGGTCAATGGGGATCTGCGGGACGGCGAGCCAGTGATCACCGACCGTCAGGGCTATGTCAGCCCGGGCGTGGCGGTCCGGATTGCCGGTGAGGAGGAGCCAACCCCAGAGCCTGCGGAAGACGAAGACGCGCCGGCGGAGCCGGAGGCTGAGGGCGGCGTATGAACCGGTTAATTCAGTGGTTTGTCGAGAACCGGGTAGCCGCCAACCTCCTGATGGTGCTGATCTTCATCGGCGCATTAGTGAGCACCAGCAAACTGGATAAAGAAGTTTTCCCGACGGTATCGCTCAACTTCATTGAAGTCTCCATGAACTACCCCGGGGCCGGGCCTTCGGAAGTGGAAGAGCAGGTGGCCATCCGGATCGAGGAAGCCATTGCCGATATCGACGGCATCGAGGAAATCACCTCCACCTCCAACCAGGGCTGGGGCTCGGTGCGGGCCGAAGTGGTGGAAGGCTATGACCCCCAGCGGGTGCTGAACGACATCAAGACCCAGGTGGATGCCATCAGCACCTTCCCCGGCGACGTCGAGCGCCCAGTGACCCGGCAGATTGTCGGGCGCAGTTTTCTGATGAGCCTGGCGCTGTCCGGGGACGTCAGTGAGGCGGCCCTGAAGGAAACCGGCTGGCGGGTGCGCAATGAGTTGACCCTGCTGGATGGGGTCAGCCATGTGGAGCTCAACGGCACCCGCCCCTATGAGATGGGTATCGAGGTGTCCGAAGCCAGCCTGCGTCGCTATGGCCTGAGCTTTTCGGATGTGTCTAATGCCATTGCCGGCTCGTCCCTGAATGTGCCCGCCGGGGTGATTCGCGCCCACGGCGGCGATATCCAGATTCAGACCCGCAATCAGGCCTACACCGCCGAGGATTTCGGCGGAATTCCGGTGATCACCGCCGCCGATGGCACCCAGGTGATGCTGAGGGATGTGGCCGAGATTCGGGACGGCTTTGATGACTGGAGCGTATTCGCCCAGTTCAACGGCAGGCCGGCGGTCTTTCTGGACCTGTCGATTACCGAGAATCCGGACATCGTCGCCTCCGCTCGGGAGGTGGAAGCCTATATTGAACGGACCCGGGACATTCTGCCGGCGGGGATGACTCTGGAAGTCTGGCGGGATATGTCGACCTTATACGAGAGCCGGTTGAACCTGCTGCTGGAAAACGCCATTACCGGCCTGCTGCTGGTGTTTGTGGTGCTGATGCTGTTCCTGCGCCCGGTGTTGGCGGCCTGGGTCTGCGTGGGCATCGCCACCGCCTTTGCCGGTGCGGTCTGGTTGCTGCCCTACGCCGGGGTCAGCGTGAACATGATCTCCTTGTTCGCGTTTCTGCTGGTTCTGGGGATTGTAGTGGACGATGCCATTATTGTGGGCGAGAGTATTTACACCCGCCATCAGCATGGTCTCAAGGGCACGTCCAGCGCGGCCAGCGGTGCCAAAATGGTCGCGACGCCGGTATTTCTGGCGGTAATCAGCACCATGATCTTTTTTGCTCCCATGATGGCCGTCCCCGGCGCCATGGGCACCGTCACCTTTGCCATCCCGGTGGTGGTGATTCTGTGCCTGCTGTTCTCCCTGATTGAGAGTCTGCTGATACTGCCTTCCCACCTCTCCCACCTGAAACCGGAACGGAAGAGTAAGAACCCACTGTTGCGCAAACTGACCCACGCCCGCCAGAAAGTGGCGGACAGCCTGGACTGGTTCGCCGACCGGGTGTATCTGCGTTACCTCGTCCGGATGCTGGAGCACAAGCTGGCTACCCTGGCGGGATTTGCGGTGGCATTTTTGCTGTCCCTGGGGGTGTTTATCGGCGGCTGGCTGGTCGTGAGCTTTATGCCCATGGTGCCCTCGGATTATCTGGAAGCGCGGGTGACCCTGCCCGAGGGCACGCCGTTCCATGAAACCACCCGCATCATGCGTCAGGTCGAATCGGCGGCCCTGCGGTTGGATCAGGATGAGGAACTGACCGGCGGGAGTGAAGAAGACCTCATTGAAGGCATCCAGACCTGGGCCTGGGGTGAAAACGTCTATGTGTCGGTGGGCCTGGTCGGTGCTGAAGAGCGGGACATCGGCAGCCCGGAGGTGAGCCGCCGTTGGCGGGAGCTGATCGGCGAGATTCCGGAGGCCAAGGAATTCCGGCTGGACTTCACCATCAACGCCGCCGGGGACGATATCAACCTGAACCTGAGCATTGCCGATAATAATCTGGATGCCCAGCGCGAGGCCGCCGAAGCGGTCAGTCGGGTGCTGGCCCAGTTTCCGGGGGTGTATGACGTGGAGAACACCATCGAGAAGGCCCGTCAGGAAGTCAATATCGAGCTGCGCCCGGCAGCGGAGTCTCTGGGGGTGACCCTCGGTCAGGTGGCCGAGCAGGTGCGTCAGGCGTTTTACGGCGCCGAGGTGCAACGCATTCCCCGAGGCATTGAGGACGTGCGGGTTCTGGTGCGCTACCCGCGGGAGGAGCGGGCGCATATTTCCCAACTGGACCGGATGCGTATTCGCCTGGCCGATGGCACCCAGATACCCCTGCTGGACGTGGCCCGCATCGACTTCGTGCCCGGTTATTCCACCATTGAACGCCGTGATCGCAAGCGCACCATCGGTATCAGCGCCAGCGTCGAGGAGGGCGAGGACGCCAATGCCATCGTGGCGGAACTGTTGCGCGAACACCTGCCCGAGTGGCAGCAGCGGTTCCCGGGGCTGACCCTGTCCCCCGATGGCAATATGCAGGACCAGGCGGACTTCATGAGTTCGATGAGCAAGAACTTTGTCCTGGCGGTGCTCCTGATCTACGGCATCATGGCGGTCAACTTCCGCTCCTATTGGCAGCCCGTGATCATCCTGACCGCCATTCCTTTCGGCTTTATGGGCGCGGTCATCGGCCACCTGTTGATGGGCCGGGAAATCAGCATGCTGTCCATGCTCGGCTTTATCGCCTGTGCCGGGGTGGTGGTGAATGACAACCTGGTCCTGCTGGATCGGATCAACAGCCTGCGCCATCAAGGCCTGGCGGTACTGGAGGCGGTGCTTCAGGCCGGGCGGGACCGTTTCCGGGCCATTGTGCTCACCTCGGTCACCACCTTTATTGGCCTGATGCCGATCATGGCCGAGCAGAGCGTGCAGGCGCGGTTCCTGATTCCGATGGTCATTTCCCTGGCCTTTGGGGTACTCTTTGCCACCACGGTGACCCTGATACTGGTGCCGACCCTGTACCTGGCCGCTGACCGGGTCGGGCAGCGCTGGGCGACCTGGCGCGGGCGTCGTCAGGGTCCAGACATTGATGACGATGGAGCCTTGAATGAACCAACCCCATGACGAAGACACCTTCTGGAACCTGGTGGACGAATTTATCGAAAACGCCAATCAGGCGGTGGACCAGGCCGGTGACCCGGCGCTGGTATCCGCCGCCCTGCTTCAGGCCTGCTCCCGTTTCAGTGCTTTTGTGGTGGCGACCTCATCGCTGGATCGCAAGGAGTACACCGATGAAATTCCGTCCGCTCTGTCGTTTTTGAGCGGCCAGTTCCACGAGCAGTTGGAGGCGGACCTGGAGGACTATCGGGAGCATTACAAGGTGTATATCGCCAACGAACGTCCGGATGAACCCCTGCACTGAAGTCACATTCCAACACTTTTTTACGGTGTGGTGACGCCGGCTTATGCTAGCGTAGTCGGGTGGGCTGGGCATCCAGCCAGCTCTACCCTGCGTACCCCTGTGTCACCTTTGAACTCGCCGACGGCTTTCGGATCGGCTTCTATGGAGTGCAAGCATGCATATACCCAAGCTGATGGCCGGTGCCGTTTCAGCCTTACTGACTCTTCCTGCTTACGCGGATGTGGACTGGATTACCGGTGTCTGGCACAACGACCTCTTCGCCGGTACCGATGGGGGTGGCTACACCAACGGTCTCTACGTGTCCTGGTTCGACCTCGCCGACACCGTTCCTGAACAGTACGACGTGCCGTTTCTGGTAAGGCCCTTTGAGGGATGGTTACTGCCCGACCCTTATGGAGAGCTGCAGGTGACCGAGTTCACCATCGGCCAGGCCATGTTGACCCCGGAAGACATTGAAAAACCGGTGCCGGACCCGAACGACGCGCCCTACGCCGGCCTCCTGCAGCTACGGGCGGCCTATACCGTGATCGGGGACGATGTGGCCGACACGCTCGGCGTCACCGTGGGGATTGTCGGTCCGTCTTCCGGCGCCGATGAAGTCCAGAGGGCCGTGCACAAAATGGTGGGAGCGACCAAACCCCGCGGCTGGGACTATCAGGTCAAAGACGAGCCGGTCGGGCAGATTGAGCGTACCCGGGTCTGGCGGTTTGGTCCGGCGCCGAGCGAAGAGCCCCATGCCGATCTGCTCCTGGTAGGCAGTGGTACCCTGGGCAACCTGGAGAGCGCCGCCGGTGCGGCGGTCATTCTTCGCTACGGCACCCGACTGGAGCGCAGCTTTGGTACCGCGGCCCAGATTGTCGGACGGGTCAGTACCCCCATGGCCATTGATGGCGGTTGGAGTGTCTATATCGGAGGCGGTGCGGAATACGTGTACAACCAGATCTTTGTCAGCGGTGGCGGCCTGCGCTCCGGCCAGAGCGGTGATCTGCGCCACGATCAATACGCGGGTTACATCGGCGCTTCCTACGCCTGGGAGCGTTTCAGCCTCACCTTCAGCTTTGTGAACAACAGCAACCTGGACAAGAACGCCAGTGCCCGTCAGCGTTTTGGCGCCTTGAAGCTGGGCTGGAAACTGTAAGTCATGCTATGCCACACCTGATTGTCCTCGGCAGCGTCTGGCCCGAACCCAAATCTTCAGCGGCGGGCACCCGTATGGTTCAACTGCTGGAAGAGTTTCAGCGGGCCGACTGGCGGATCACCTTTGCCAGCGCCGCCCTGCCCTCCCAGCACCGGCTCGATCTTCCGGCGCGAGGTATCGCGGAAGCGGCCGTTGAACTGAACGCGGACAGCTTCGACCGCTGGCTCGTCGAGCAAGCGCCGGATGCTGTGCTCTTTGATCGCTTTATGACCGAGGAGCAGTTTGGCTGGCGGGTTGAGCGAACCTGCCCAAGCGCCGTGAGGCTGCTCGATACCGAAGACCTGCACAGCCTGCGCGCCGCCCGCTGGGCACGGCTGAAACGTCGTCAGTCCCTTGCTGGCTCCGAAGCCGAGCGCCAGTCGGTACGCCCGGAAACCGCCGCCCCCGATGAACTGTTTCAGGAAATGGCCGACAGCGACCTGCTGCAGCGCGAGCTGGCCGCGATTTATCGATGCGACCTGAGCCTGATGATTTCCGAGTTTGAAATGCAGCTGCTGACGGACACCTTCGAGGTGCCGCCGTCCTTGCTGATTTACCTGCCCCTCTGGGCCTCATCCGAGCCGAACCCCCTGCCCTTTGAGTCGCGCGAGCACTTTGTCAGTATCGGCAACTTTCGCCACGCCCCCAACTGGGATGCGGTGTTGTGGCTGAAACACGACCTGTGGCCGCGCATCCGCGCGGCTCTTCCCGAAACTGAATTGCATCTGTACGGCGCCTATCCGCCACCCAAAGCCACCGCGCTGAACAATCCCCGGCAGGGCTTTCGGGTGCTCGGTTGGGCCGAGGATGCCCGCGAGGTGATGGGACGGGCCCGCGTCTGCCTGGCGCCTCTGCGCTTTGGGGCCGGTATCAAGGGCAAGTTGTTGGACGCCATGGTCTGCGGCACGCCCAGTGTGACCACCTCGGTGGGTGCTGAAGCCATGGCTGACCAGAACCAATGGCCGGGCGTGGTGGCTGATGATGCCGACGCTCTTCTTGAGGCAGCAGTCTCTCTGTATCAGGACAAAACTCGATGGCAATCGGCCCAGATCCAAAGCCGGACAACTCTGGCCCAGCGATTTTCCCCGCAACGGTTTGAGGGTGTTCTGCTCGATCGCCTGCGTACCCTGCAAACCACTCTGGTCGACCATCGACGTCGGAACATTGTCGGCACCATGTTGCGCCATCATCAACACCGCAGCACCCAGTACATGAGTCAATGGATCGAGGCCAAAAACCGCCTCGCCGCCCGCGACGATTCGCACAATAGTCCCTGAACCGTTAAGCTAACTGTGTACCAACGGTTTGCGACTCTCGAGTGTCGAACCGTGCCACCGATACCGAGTAGTCAGTTATAAGGTAGAAAAAAGAAAGGGGACCCTCATAACTCGGTAACTTGCTGTAACAGCAAGGTGCGAAGAACCGAGAGCATTGGAGGTG